>NZ_NIQC01000013.1 GCF_002216005.1 Natranaerobius trueperi | reverse complement strand
CTTTCTCTTAACTTTTCATATTTGTTTTCAGTTTGTGACATGAAAATTCCCCCCCTACTTAGTTAGTTGGGGGAATTATGACACAAACTAAGCTGTTTTACTATGTGGGGATAGTTTGACGCTTACTCCATAATGGAATTGAAAGAACGTTAAAGAACAGGTGGAAATTTCATCAATGTTGTTTAATTGCATCCATAATGGAATTGAAAGTATAGAAGAAAAATCACAAGCTAAACCACCAACCGAGTTTAATTGCATCCATAATGGAATTGAAAGTAAAATTAAATCGAATACAGCGAACGGACAATATAGTTTAATTGCATCCATAATGGAATTGAAAGATGTTCCTACAGTTTTGCCAGTTCATTCCGAATCCAGCGTTTAATTGCATCCATAATGGAATTGAAAGTTGGTTGTTGGATGATATTATTGATAGTACAAAGGGGTTTAATTGCATCCATAATGGAATTGAAAGGAAGCATTTTATGTGAAGTTTGACCAAGCTGCACTATGTTTAATTGCATCCATAATGGAATTGAAAGAAACTATCCGAAAAAGAGAAAGAAGAAGAAATGTTGTTTAATTGCATCCATAATGGAATTGAAAGATTAGCTTCTCAAACTTCCTTATATCCTCGTCAGTGTTTAATTGCATCCATAATGGAATTGAAAGTTAGATATAACCCTTGCTATCTCACAAAAACCCTCGTTTAATTGCATCCATAATGGAATTGAAAGAATACTGGTTTTTGTAACTCTTCACTTGTTAAAAATGTTTAATTGCATCCATAATGGAATTGAAAGATAGCTTTATCAATAGCATGTTCCTTTGTCATTTCTTGTTTAATTGCATCCATAATGGAATTGAAAGTCTGCTTTAGCTAGCACTTTTTTCATTCTTTCTAAGGTTTAATTGCATCCATAATGGAATTGAAAGACGAACGGGACGTACTATGAGTACGCGTGTTACGGCGTTTAATTGCATCCATAATGGAATTGAAAGGAGAAAGTTAATATGGGAAGCAGAGCGTTTAATTCCGTTTAATTGCATCCATAATGGAATTGAAAGAAACAAAGTGGTGCTAATCGGAAGAATTTCAACGGACGTTTAATTGCATCCATAATGGAATTGAAAGTATCACCACCTCATTTGTCAGCGTTCTTCTCTTTTTAGTTTAATTGCATCCATAATGGAATTGAAAGCCCGTATCCTAACTAGGGGGGACAAAATACAAACTAATTTTGAAGGCTTAATTGCATCTATAATGGAGAGTGAGATTTTGAGAGTTTACTAAAAAATTTAAATTATTCTTTTTTAATTAAAGTGCCTGTAATAGGCGCTTTTTTTTAGAATTTAAAATTATTTGTTAACATTTGTTTTTAAAGGAAGGAATTTGATATAAAGAGTTGAAGGTTATATATAAATATATAGTCATAGGAGAATTATTTATATGAGATTGAAGATTAATTTTAGTATAGATAAACCAGTGAATCTAACATTCAATTATCAGTACCTTTTGTCGAGTTGGGTATATAAGATTATATACAAAGGTAATTCTCGGTTAGGCAAATGGTTACATGAGAAAGGATGTTTATTTAAAGGGAAAAATTATAAGCCTATTTTATTTTCTAATGTTTTTTTTGATGAAAGTAAGGTAGTTAAATCACCTAAACACAGTTGTTTACAGGTTGATAAAGGTGGATATTTTTACTTTGATTCGTTTAGAAAAGATATTTGCTATGCTTTAATGGAGGGGACATGGCAGAAGGAAAAAGTGATACTGAATGATAAAGAGTTTGTTATAACAAGTGTAGAGATAGTAAAAGATCCTCATTGGAATTCCCCCTTTAAAGCAAAAACTTTAGGTCCTATTTGTGCGCCGTATGTTAGTAATAACAAATTACAATATTCTAATCCATTAGAGAGTAAATTTTATGATGTGATAAGAAATAACTTATTAAACTGGTATGAAATTATTTATAGAAAACCTAGTGAGTTAAAAAAGGATGATATTAAAATTACTATTGATCAATCTTTTAATTTCAAAAAAGCTGAAAAATTAATTGATTTCAAGGGTAAAAAGATAAAAGGTTACCAGTTTAAATTCACGTTAGACGCACCAAGTGAAGTATTAGAGGTGGCCTATAGAGCAGGTCTGGGTAGTTATGGTTCGCAAGGGTTTGGGATGGTCTCAGAAATTGGTGAATGCTAATTATATAAATAGAAGGGAGGTAAGTTAAGTGGAAAAAGTTGAGATAAAGATTGATTTACCAGGTGATCCGTGGCAAATGATAGGAGCTTATTCCTTATATAGAATGTTTAAAAATATCAGTCACAGAAGCGCTTTAGTTTCGGATTTACAGTTAAACCCGTCTCAAATATTGATTTCTTTTTCGGTGGATGATTCAGAAAAGATCAAATCGTATCTTTATCAAGAGTTCAAAGATGATATGAACTCAGTCCCACTTCGCCCCATTGAACTAAAATTATTAGGTATAGATATTGGTGAAGATACTGAAGGGTTTGTTCCTAGCAAACTATCTCCAGTACGAAAACTGACTTCAGAAGAAAAGCAAAAATTAAAAGAACTTGGAATAGCAAACCCTAGTAGTAGTGTAGATATGACTCAAAAGAGGAGTTATATTGGCTTAAGAAAAAATTGGGATGATCTTAAGAAATCATACAAGCAGGATATAGATGCGTTTTTAGATCATTGGTCGACTGATGAAAAAAAGAAAAAGATCTGTCCTGTATGTGGTAGATCTTGTAACGGAAGTGATATGTATCAAATGAATCAATCAAAAAATGTTTTTTATAATCAACACCATAATGTTAAGCCAAGAGGATATTTTAAAAATGTTAGCAAAGAAAAAATGTGTTCCGTTTGTAACTTTCTAAATGTATTAGCAAGCCTATTGGTAGATGGTCATCCATATTTTGTTGGAGATAGTCAAAAAACTCATCTTTTTATTCCACAAGTTAATGATTTTGAATCACTTCAAATAATATATGATAAATTAGCAACAGAGCTATATAACATGAGAGAAGCAAATCTCAAAAGCTATCGAACGAATATTAGGAATCTGAATAATAGAACTCTTTATGTTTCCTTGTTATCACTATATTTTTGGCTTCAATATGAATTTCAAAATCAAACAAATTCAGTTAATCAAGAAAACCAACAAGATCCTTTACTAGCGTTTAATCCTTTTCCAGAGCCTAAAAAAGCAACAATTCCATATTGGACTGTTCCACGTTATCAAAAACAACAAAATGTAGTATTTTATCATTTTAGTAGGATAAATACAGATCACAAAATATTTGATTTGGTAAAACCCCTAGAGTTTGGATTAAACCAGGAAACAGGTAATATTGTACAGACTTTTTTTAATAAGTTATGGGCTAGTGATCAAAGACTGATTGATGACATAGCACGAGGAATTGTTGATCGTAATCTAGGTGTTATCCGAGAAAGGCTATTTACTTTATATAAAGCTTTTCAAAAAGATAGTAGGAAGAACAAAATTACTTCAACAGGTGTTTCGTTTTTTAGAAGTTATATAAAATTCCTTAGTGGGGAGGTGATGGAGTTGATTTCACAAGAATTGAATGAGGATTTAAAGAAATTAGGGAATGTAATCGGTAGAAATTGTGCAGAAAATATGTCTATTCTCACAAAGTTAAATAATGCTGCAACACAAGATGGTTTTAGACAGGCTCTTAAGGAAACTCAATTTAGCATTTATAAAGATAAGGTTTCCGAATTAAAGAGGAACAATAATCAGGATGAAAATAAGAGCATTAACATTGGAGTAGACCGTATGGAGAGGATATTAAATGCATTAAACTCTGATAACTTTAACGAGATTAAGGATACTTTGTTAATATATACGTCTCTTGGAGCTTTTAACAAACTTAATGGTTATGAAAAAGAATAGTGAAGTATTATCTAATTTTGAATCTTACTAAGGAGGTAGTAACGTGAAGTCATTATCACTTATTTGGTTGTCTAAGTCGGATTTAAGTAATTTGAACTCTGGTGAAGGAGGTGGCAACCTCACTGAACTGAAATTATATGACAACAAAACTAAACCTTACGTATCTGGACAATCTATGCGTAGGGCTTTGTTTGATACTGTAGCTAGAGAGTATGAAGATGTATTTAAATGTACTCCAGAGCTACCATGTACAGATATTGAAAATTGCTGGGGTTGTGATTTACGTGGTTTTTTAGCAACTGAAGAAAATGTAGGTGGGAGTAAAAGGTGGTCACCCCTAAAAGTCTCTCCTGCATTAGGTCAACTAAAAAAAGAGCTAGTAACTGATTTATTAACAAGACATTCCGATATAGAAAAAGAAGGAATGAAGAGTAAAGATCAAAGAATGGCATATGTTCAAATGGTTGATAACTTGTATAAAATGAGTTTAGTAATAGATACAGCGAATATAGGCCGAGTAGTAGAGCCTGAAATAACTGGAAATAAGAGTGACAAAAAATTTGCTGGTTGGAATGAAACAGTTAATATTTCTGGTGATGATAAGAAAGAGAGGGTGAATGCAACATTAGATGCTGTCTTTAATTTAAGTGGTTTTGCTAAACAAGCTAGGTCAATGTCTGATCTTTCGCCAGATATATTATTTTTATCTATAAAAGAAACATATAATCAACGAGGACAACAAATTTTTGATTTAGATGAAAATGGTAAATTAAATATTGATAAAGTAGAGACGATCTTAAAAGAGCACCAACTATTAGGTAATGAGATAATTCTAGGTTTAACTCCTGGTATATTGGATGAAGATAATGAAAAGGAACTCACAGATTTATTTGATTCTTATGGGGTTCAAGTTGTATCTGTGTTAGAAGCAATTAATTGGGCTAAAGAAAAAGTTTCTAAAGCGGAGCTCTAGATATGGAAACTAAAATTCTTAAAGCAGATATAATTGTACCTAGTTGGTGCTCATTTAGAATGCCGCAATCAATTAATGTGCTTCTCACTTATCCCGTACCTCCTAATACTACCTTATATGGAATGATAGCAAATGCCCTAGGACTTTTTCAAGACGATTATTCTTTAAGGGATGAAATTAATTTTGGTTTAAGAGTAGTGGAACCTGGTCAGTTAATTGAAGATTATGCTCAACTTCAAAAGAGAAACCCTTCTAAAAATTCCTTTACATCTATGGTTACTAAACAGAAACTTCTTAAACCACAGTTTAGAATGTTTATTAAAGGTGAAATTAGTTTATTACAAGAAATACAATCAGCTCTTGAAAACCCTGCGAGAATATTATATTTGGGGGAATCTGATGATTTAGTTGAATTAGCTAATATAGGGATTTGTAATGGTATAAATTCAAAACAAAATGAAATTGATAGTATAGTTCCTTTTGATGCAACAACTAGTGGTGATATTTCTCAAAACCAAGACATTGATATTGTGAAACTTCCCAACTCTTTTAATATTAAAAGTAAGACTCAGGTGGAAGTTGAGTATAAGATGTATTTTATTGCTAAAAAACTTATCTTTGAAAACCCTATATCATGTCTTCATTTAGAAACAGATGAAAAAGTGGTGATTGAAGATTGAATAAGACTTTTTTAGCAAAGGAAAGTCAAGGCTTATGGAGTCATTCTTTTGATACATATCGAGTTTTTACTCATTTATGGCCAAAAATAAAGCATAGAGCAGAATTGATTAGTAGAAATTACAAAATTTCCATCGATGAACTATATTTTTTACTTGCTGTAACAACTTTTTTTCATGATACAGGAAAAGCTAATCCGGGTTGGCAAGATGCAATTAAGGTTGGTAAAAAGCGTCTACCAACCCATTCCCTTCCTTCTTTGATTTTCTTTATTGCATCTTTCAATAAATGGGGGTTTGATTTTAGGTTACCTATATATCAGTTTCCATTATTAGCTGTGGCTGCACATCATGGAATGCTTTATGATGGTAAATTTAAGTATGAAGGGGAAAAAGGGACTTATCATTTAGAAGAAAAGGTTATTAATTTTCTATGTGATGGATTTTTTAAGCTAGATAATTGGCCTAAAGGCCATATTAACTTTAATGAGGGTGATCTTAAAGGTTCAGGTTATTCTCTCTATCAGAATGTTATAAAAGCACTTAATAATAGCCTGAAACATAACATGTTTTCACCTACTGAACACGACAATAATGAACTTTTTTCAGAGGCAGTTAAATATAAATCTGGTTATACATTTTTTTACAACATCCTTTGTACTTGTGATAATTTAGCATCTAAAACTTATTCAGATTTTAGCTCACAACAAGAAAGTATAAAAGTTGAACAATCATATGTAAATAAAGATCGACTTAATTTTATTCAATCTTATAGTTCATGGATGGGTGATAAAGAAAAATTATTTGGTAGAAATTTCTTCAAGGACCCCAATACTTTTCAAAAGAAATTACTATCAAATATTAATAAATATACAGTTTTAAAAGCTGGATGCGGAGAAGGTAAGACTCAAGCTGCTTTGTATTTTGCAAAGCATTGGCTAGATAATAGAAATACCAACAGGATTATTTTTACTTTACCAACACGTTTTACTACAAACTCTATGTACACAGATTTTGTTAGCTCAAATGAATATGATCTTAATTCAGAACAAGTTGGGTTATTTCATAGTGAATCATTAGAGTTTTTGAAATCTAATAAAGACGAGGAAAAAATCAACACAGAAGAGCTACAAGAAGAACATTTCTTAAATACTTTTTATCAGAAGCAAGTAACCTTATCTACTATTGATCACCTTTTGTATAGTCTATTGCATTGTTTTAAGTATTCAGATCGGTCTTTTGGGAATATTAATCAGTCAGTGGTTATCTTTGATGAGTTACATTATTATGAGTCGTACACTTTAAGGAAAATTGGTGAGTGCTTAAAGTTATTAACAGAACTTGAAATTCCTCACCTTGTAATGACAGCTACTCTTCCAGATAGCTTTTATCAATCTTTACAGGAGAAAACTAATCACTCTTATCATTTAATTGAGAGTGAAGGAAAAACAGAAGATACACAACAAATTAAAAAACCTTTTAAAATCGAAAAAGTGGATGAGCCTATCGTTATAACAGAATCTTCAATAGCTAAAAAGTTGGGGGAACATTTCTTTGATCTTATCAATAAGCATAAGAATCAAAAGGTCATGGTAATTGTTAATAGAGTAGAAAAAGCCAAATTTGTTGCTAAACAAATTAAGGATTTAAAGGGATTGGAGATTCCGGACGAAAATATTATTTGTTATCATTCCGAATTCACTTCAAAGGATAGAGAACTTAAAGAGCAAAAGATTCGATCATTATTTAAAGAAAAGAATGAACCAGCTATTTTAATTGCAACTCAAATTTGTGAATTGAGTTTAGATATAAGTTGTGATGTACAATTTTCAGATCTGGCACCTATTGATTCTTTAAGTCAGCGTGGGGGAAGGCTTCATAGAAATGGTGATCATTATATTAAAAGTGAGTGTAGATGTAAAAATTGTCAACTAGATAATCACTTACCTATAGATCATCAGTATGTTCAATATGTATTTCAATTAGAAGATACAAATATTGATTATTTACCTTATGTTGTAAGCTCAAAGAATGAAGAGATTGCGACTGATAATATTTTAGATCGTTCATGGGATTTATTAGGAGATGAGTATTCTTTTCCTCTAGTAAATAAATGGGTGACCCAGTTATATAATCAATCAATAGATTTAGATGATAGACAAATGAGACAATTTATTTTAGAAGATTTAGTATTTGGAAAGCGCCCCCAAGAACGTTTTGGAGACAATTATGATGAAGAAAGTGAAGGGGATTTTTCTGTTAGAAAAAGTGAATTCACAACATATGAGGTTATCCCAATTAAATATAAAGATAAAATTGAAAGTAGTGAAATTCTAGATTTACCTGATTATATTACGAAAAAGGATTTACAAGCTGCTTGGGAAGCGGTAAAGCCTTATTATGTCAAAATAAATGAATTCAAATTCAGAAAATTAGTGGGTAAAGAATTAATAAATATGAGCACTATAGGCCCATTGAAATTATTTTATGTTGATTTAGAATACGATGGAAAACTTGTCGGTTTTGATTTCGACATATTGAACAGTATGAATAAGGATAGTGAGAAAGAAGCTGATGATAGTGAACCTAATATGGTATAGTGGGTGATAAATTGAACCTCGAAGAAATTGGTGGACAACATTTATATTATCTCGAAAGCTGTGAGAGGCAACTATGGCTTTACTCTAGAAGGATAACTATGGAAAATGATGATAATTATATTGAGTGGGGGAAATTGATACATGAAGAACATTTTAAGCGTAATAAAAAAGAAATTCGTATAGCAGGTTTCAAAGTGGATCTTGTGATTGATGATGGGCTTATACATGAAACAAAATCTTCAAAAGTAGTTAAAGATCAACATAGGTCACAACCTTTATTTTATGTATATTATTTAAATGAGGTATTAGGTTATAACTTTAACGGAGTAAAAATTCATTATCCCGAAATAAAACAAGTTGTTCAAATTGACTGGAATACCGGTACGAAAAACGAGATACAAGAAAAGATTGATAAAATAAAACAGGTGCTTGATAAATCTCACCCTCCCCCACTACATAGTAATTATCAGCTCTGTAAAAAGTGTAGTTATTTTGAATTGTGTTATATTTGAGTTTGTTAAGTTGTATGAAAAATGAGCTCACTTAATCGCAAGATTTAACAAGATTTGGCAGTCATGCGGTATTACCATTTAAAAGCCAAAAAGTTATAGTACGATCAGAGTACTTAATACCAGCAACTTGAGCAAGAGTAGACTGGTTTAAATCATTGCTTGTCCTAACAAAGTTAAAAGCAAAAATAAAGACAATAAGCTTGTTAGCGGACTGGTTGAAAAAAAGATTCAATTAAGTTGTTAGAGATATCATCTTCAAAGGACTCGACCTGATGTGATTAGAATTAGGAAACAAAACTTTAATTGAGCATTGTAAGCTCAATATCTATCTGTAAAGATACTTTGAGGTTGTCCAAAAGCAGCCTGGCTATCTCTGTAAGGAGATAGATGAAATGCAAGCACAAATCTAGTTTCAGCATCAATAACAGTCCAGGCATAAATTTTTTTTGCCTTTAACTTTAATTACAGTTTCGTCAACATGCCACTCATCAGAGGAGTCAAGATCAGCAGGCTTTAGATATCTAGAAATATAAAGAAAAAGAGGTGCAAATTTTGTAGTCCAGTCAGCAATAGTAACATAAGACACTTTAATTCCTTCACAATCAAGAAAGAACTGAGAGACATTTCTAGTAGAGTTACCGTTGATAAAGTACAGGTAAAGAGCTCTAATAACAGTATGAAGAGAATGTCTCATGTTAGAAAAGTCTACTTTCCAGTTAATATCAAGTTGTGAAGGCTCAGAAATACTTTGAGGTTTAGGGACATAGAAAGAATGACTACACTTTTGTCCCAACACCTCAAATTAGAATACAAATATCATACAACTAACAGAACTTTTATTTAAAAGGGAGCTATCAATATGAGCATGCAAAATGTCTATATTGTTAAACCTGGTAGGATGAGGCGCCAGCATAATACGTTACGTTTTGAGTATGAAGAAGGTGGGCATAAATATTTTCCGATAGAACAAACAGATTCTTTATTTGTAATGGTACCATTAGAATTAAACACTAAATTACTTGAATTTTTATCTCAGCATAAAATCCCTCTACATATTTTTAATTATTACGGATTTTATTCAGGAAGCTTTATGCCTAGAGAAAAACTCGTGACTGGCCCAGTGTTAGTTCAGCAAGCAGTTCATAGTGACTCTGATGAAAAAAGAATAATAATTGCACAAGAGATTCTAAAAGGAGCTAGTGCTAATTTATTAAAAAATGTTCGGCAATTTGTAAGAGATGGTCTAATAAAAGAAGATCAGCCTTTAATCGATGAATTGAAAAATAGACAAAGCGAAATAAGTGAAACTCAAACTATAGAGGAACTAATGGGTATTGAAGGAAGTATGAGAAGATCATATTATAAATTAGTAGATGGAGTTATTATGCAACGATCTACAGAATTTGTTATGAATAAACGTGTAAAACGTCCCCCAAATAACAAAATGAATAGCTTGATATCATTTGTTAACTCTTTGTTATATGCGTCAGTATTAAATGAAATATATCATACACACTTAAATGCATCTATTAGTTATTTACATGAGCCTCAAGATAGAAGGTATTCATTAGCCTTAGATCTTAGTGAGGTGTTCAAGCCACTTTTAAGTGATAGGTTAATATTCAGGTTAGTGAACCTGAATATGCTATCAAATAATTGCTTTGATGAGGTAGAAAATGTTTGTTATTTAAATGATAAAGGTCGGAAAATTGTTTTAACTGAGTATCACAAGAAACTAAATACAAAAATACAGCATAGGATTTTAAAGCGTAAAGTTTCATACCAGAGATTGATCAGATTAGAATGTTATAAATTAGTAAAGCACTTGCTAGGTGAAAAAAAGTATACTAGCTTTAAGATGTGGTGGTGACAAGGTGTATATAATTGGGATTTATGATGTGAATAAAAAAAGAGTAGGTAAAATCAAAAAATTATTTGATAGATATATGTTTTGGACACAAAATTCTGTTTTTGAAGGTAAACTCACAAAAGTTCAACTACGAGAGTTAAGAAATAAACTAGATGGTATTATTGACCCAGAAGAAGATCAAGTGATATTCTATCAATTAGGAAATCAAAAGTGGCTGAATAAGACTATTTTGGGTAAACAAGTTGATGATGATCCACCGAATTTTATATGAGTCTGTGAACTCCCCGGGGAATTTACAAGATTTGAGGTAGACAGATTTATTCACCTTTAATACGTCTTTAAATCCCCGGTAATATAGTATTTTTATTCAGGGTTTAATTGCATCCATAATGGAATTGAAAGCGTGACAAGCTATCTTTATCTAAATACTCTTTATCGTTTAATTGCATCCATAATGGAATTGAAAGGTTGAACTTCAAGAAGTTTTTTGTAGACTTCCATTTAGTTTAATTGCATCCATAATGGAATTGAAAGGTGATAGAGTTGAAGGACAATGAAGGTAAAAGAAAGTTTAATTGCATCCATAATGGAATTGAAAGAAAAAAGAAAGATTAATATTAATAAAGTTGAGGTAGCGTTTAATTGCATCCATAATGGAATTGAAAGACAAGTAAATGAGGATATTTAGTTAGGTCCTCTCTGAGTTTAATTGCATCCATAATGGAATTGAAAGAAAAAAGAGGTGGTTCAAATTACTAAAACTCCTATTGTTTAATTGCATCCATAATGGAATTGAAAGTTGTACTGATCTATTAACGTCCTTTTAACCTCTTTCGTTTAATTGCATCCATAATGGAATTGAAAGAGCTAGGAATGTAATTATATTCTATTATTGTTTTTGTTTAATTGCATCCATAATGGAATTGAAAGTCGGAGTCTGATTTTCTAATAAAACCACCTGCACCGTTTAATTGCATCCATAATGGAATTGAAAGATGATAATCTAAGATTTGTTCAATAAAACTCTTTTTCGTTTAATTGCATCCATAATGGAATTGAAAGGAGAATTGAAGAAGAAGATGATGAAGAAGATATTAAGTTTAATTGCATCCATAATGGAATTGAAAGTTAAACCATGAAAACTAATAGAGGTAACGTCCAAACGTTTAATTGCATCCATAATGGAATTGAAAGGTATGCAGGTATTAACGGGGATTCCGATGTTGTTGGTGTTTAATTGCATCCATAATGGAATTGAAAGAAATATTCCTCACTTTCATTAACTTCTACAATTTCGTTTAATTGCATCCATAATGGAATTGAAAGATATATCTCTAATAGTTCTATCAGCAACATCAAACAAGTTTAATTGCATCCATAATGGAATTGAAAGCTTTCTCTACTAATTCTTGTCTCTCTTCTATCCTCGTTTAATTGCATCCATAATGGAATTGAAAGTTATTAAATGGTAGTGCTAGATTAAATGGAAGGTACAAGTTTAATTGCATCCATAATGGAATTGAAAGGAACGAAAGTGATTATGGTTCAGATATTGTTCATAATGTTTAATTGCATCCATAATGGAATTGAAAGTTAGGAATTACTAATAAAGAGTTAATTGAACATCAGTTTAATTGCATCCATAATGGAATTGAAAGTTGATGTATAAAACTTTACACATGGACGAGTAAAAGTTTAATTGCATCCATAATGGAATTGAAAGGTAAGATTTTGACCACATTCCATACATGTAAAAATCGTTTAATTGCATCCATAATGGAATTGAAAGCAGAATATCTAAACACTTTTAAGAATCCATTAAATAAGTTTAATTGCATCCATAATGGAATTGAAAGTTGATTATGTTATGGATGGGAAATTCCCTGAAGAGGTTTAATTGCATCCATAATGGAATTGAAAGTTTTTCGATGAAATTTTAAAGTTTCAGCTACTTGTGTGTTTAATTGCATCCATAATGGAATTGAAAGATTTTTCCGCGCACCCTAAATGTATCAGTAGACACCTGTTTAATTGCATCCATAATGGAATTGAAAGTTTTATAAATAGGTCTTCGCCAGAATTAAGAAATATGTTTAATTGCATCCATAATGGAATTGAAAGCTAAACTACCGGCAAACCCTTTACGTCCGTTATACTCCCGTTTAATTGCATCCATAATGGAATTGAAAGCTGTTTCTCTAAAATTTCTTCTAGTCTATTATTCATGTTTAATTGCATCCATAATGGAATTGAAAGCAGCATAGGGATACATTTGAGGAGAGATACAACACAGTTTAATTGCATCCATAATGGAATTGAAAGAAAAATTAGCACCTATAAAATCGGCTATTGGCGAATGTTTAATTGCATCCATAATGGAATTGAAAGATCGGAAAGTTGTTAACCTCTTCTTGATGTTTTCTTGTTTAATTGCATCCATATGGAAAAAAGGAATAATTACACTTATGTTAGCTGGGTTGTTCTTTGTTTCTGCTTTGATACAACATCAGTCATCGGCTATTTATATTATCTAAACTTTGATGAGGATACATCTAGAGCTGAAAAACTTAATAGAAGGCGATTATAGTCTATCTCCTTTAACATGCTCTAGCATGTTAGAGGAGATTTTTTCTTAGAGCTCTAGTTATCTTGTAATTAGACCTATGAAGTGATAAAATTATCGGTGAACTTTAAGGAGGGATTTTTGTTGGTTAAGAACCTTATATATAAAATTATTGGTGATCCAAACGATAGAGAGCTGAAAAAATTACAAAAATATGTTGATAAAATAAACGAGCTCGAACCCGAGATGAGAGCTCTTTCTGATAATGAAATACAAAATAAAACACCTGAGTTTAAAGAACGAATCGAAAATGGAGAAAGCTTAGATGATTTACTCCCAGAAGCATTTGCTGTAGTTAGAGAAGCAAGTAATAGAGTTTTAGGTATGAAACACTTTGATGTACAGCTTCTTGGTGGTGTGGTACTACATCAAGGTAGAATTTCTGAAATGAAAACAGGTGAAGGTAAAACTTTAGTAGCAACTTTACCGGCATATTTAAATGCCCTAACAGGAAAAGGTGTCCATGTTATTACTGTAAACGACTATCTAGCTAGTCGTGATAGTGAATGGATGGGTCAATTATATAACTTTTTAGGTTTAGAGGTAGGGTTAATTGTAAATGGTTTAAGTAAATCTGAAAGAAGAGAAGCTTATAAATGTGACATAGTTTATGGTACAAATAATGAGTTTGGTTTTGATTACTTAAGAGATAACATGGCTTTATATGAAAAAGATCTAACCCAAAGAGAACTAAACTTTGCTATTATTGACGAGGTTGACAGTATTTTAATTGATGAAGCTAGAACTCCATTGATTATTTCTGGTGCATCAGATAAACCACGTGAACTTTATTACAAGGTGGCTAAGTTTGTCCCGTTATTAAAAAGGGATGATGATTTTACAGTTGATGAAAAAGCAAATAGTGTCATGTTAACCGAAGAAGGTGTAGAAAAAGCTGAAAAGTTTTTAGGTGTAGAGAATTTATTTGATGATACAAATATGGAACTATCTCATCACCTAAACCAAGCTTTAAAAGCACATGTTCTTATAAAGCGAGATAACGATTATGTTGTTGAAGATGGACAGGTAGTTATAGTTGACCAATTTACTGGAAGAAAAATGCCAGGTAGACAATATAGTGATGGTCTACATCAGGCTATAGAAGCAAAAGAAGGTGTTGAGATTAAAAAGGAAAGTCAAACTTTAGCAAGTATTACTTTCCAGAACTTCTTTAAACTATATAATAAATTATCAGGTATGACTGGTACAGCCTTTACAGAGGAAGAAGAGTTTCAAGAGATTTACGGTATGGATGTAGTAGTTGTTCCGACAAATGAACCTATGAGAAGAGAAGACTTACCTGATAAGATCTATAAAACTGAAAAAGCAAAGTATGATGCAGTTGCTGATGATATAGTTGAGTGCTATAAAAGAGGGCAACCGGTATTAGTTGGGACTGTTTCAATAGAAAAATCAGAAGAATTATCTCATATGCTAAAAAAGCGTGGAGTAGCTCATCAAGTTTTAAATGCTAAAAACCACGAAAAAGAAGCAGATATAATCAAAAATGCAGGAGAGCGCGGCACTGTAACCATAGCTACAAATATGGCAGGTCGTGGTACGGATATTGTTTTAGGTGAAGGTGTTAAAGATCTAGGTGGCCTATATGTTATGGGTACAGAGCGCCATGAAAGTAGACGAGTAGATAATCAGCTACGAGGTCGTTCAGGACGTCAAGGTGATCCTGGAAAAAGTAGATTTTATGTATCATTAGAAGATGATCTTATGCGTTTATTTGGTTCAGATAATATCTCTTCTATGATGGATAAGTTTGGAATGGAAGAAGATCAAGCTATAGATTCACCTATGCTTACTAAAGCTATAGAAAATGCTCAAAAAAAGGTAGAGGGAAGAAATTTTAACATTAGAAAACATGTATTAGAATATGATAATGTTATGGATCAACAACGTAAGGTGATCTATGAGCAAAGAAAACAGGTACTAAAGGGTGAAGATCTAAAAGATATAATCTTAGATATGGTAGAAGATGTAATAGATGAAGCCTTAGAAAGCTATGCATCTGAAAAGATCTATCCAGAAGAATGGGATCTAGAGGCTTTAATTAACTTTGGTAGAAAGAGCTTTTTACTTTCTGATAGGGGTAGTGTTGATAAATTAAAGGAAATTTCTAAAGATAAAGAACCTAAAGAAGCTATTGATGAAATTAAAGAGTATCTATTAGAAGAAGCAAAATCTGCTTACAGAGAACGTGAAGAAGAAATTGGAGAAGAACAGATGCGTGAACTTGAAAGGGTAATACTACTTCGGGTAGTAGACTCTAAGTGGATGGATCATATAGATGCTATGGATCAACTACGACAAGGGATTGGACTTCGTGCTTATGGTCAAAAAAATCCATTAATTGAGTATAAATACGAAGGTTATGAGATGTTTCAAAATATGATTGCTTCTATTAAAGAAGAAGTAACTAGGCTGATTTTAAGAGTTCAGATAAAAGAAGCACCACAAAGAGAGTCTGTAGCTCGTACTGAAGGTGAGAAAGGTTCAAACTCAGCTACTTCTTCTGATGGTTTTAGTAAACACAAACAAAGTAGTGATGAGAAAAAACAAACTCCAGTACGTAAAGGAAAAAAGGTAGGTAGGAATGAACCATGTCCTTGTGGCAGTGGCAAAAAATATAAAAAGTGTTGTGGGAGTCCGGCTTAAGTGATTACATGTAAGGAGTGTGAAATTAATGGGTAGTAGTAAAGAAAATATTGATCAAATTCAACGGGTTGGTGAAGCTAAGTCTATTTATGAGACTTTAGATGCAAAATTAGAAGAAATGAGGGCTTCACTTTGACCAAGATATGTTAGAAGCACGTTTAGAAAAGTTAGAAAAGGAAATGACAGAACCAAATTTTTGGGATAATCAATCTCGGGTAAAAGAAGTTACTCGAGAAAGAACAAATATAAAAGAGCATTTGAATGAACTAGATCAACTAAAAGAACTACAAGAAGAGGCTTCAGTGTTATTAGAGCTATCTGATGAAGAAAGTGAAGTGAGCTTAGATGAAATTAGAAGTGCTTTAAAGAATTTTGAAAAACTGTTATCTGAAATTCGACTTAAAAATATGCTTAAGGATCCCTATGATAAAAATAATGCTATCTTAACTCTACATGCTGGTGCAGGTGGTACCGAAAGTCAAGACTGGGTAGAAATGCTACTTAGGATGTATGTCCGCTGGGTTGAGCATAGAGGTTTTGACTATGAAACATTAGATTATTTAGCAGGGGATGAAGCAGGTATTAAAGCTGTAACTATTCTAGTTAAGGGTATGTATGCTTTTGGTTATTTAAAAGCAGAAGCAGGTGTACACAGATTAGTTCGGGTATCACCTTTTGACTCTTCAGGAAGAAGACATACTTCTTTTGCTTCAGTAGATGTAGTACCAGAAATTGAAGATGATATCGAAGTAGAAATAAAAGATGATGATATTAAATTAGATACCTTTAGAGCTAGTGGAGCAGGTGGTCAGCATGTAAATACTACAGACTCTGCTGTTCGGATTACTCATATGCCCACTGGTATGATAGCACAGTGTCAAAATGAAAGATCACAGCATAAGAATAGGGAAGTTGCGATGAAGATATTAAAAGCTAAACTAGTCGCTTTAGAAGAAGAAAAACAAAGAGAAGAACAAGAATCACAACGAGGAGACAAAAAAGAAATTGCATGGGGAAGCCAGATTAGGTCATATGTCTTTCACCCTTATACATTAGTAAAAGATCATAGAACAAATATGGAAATAGGTAATGGAGAAAAAGTTCTAGATGGAGATTTGGATTCGTTGATACAAGAATATTTACGTCAGAAGATGACAGGATAAATTATTTATAGAAAGGAGCGTATTTATGAAAAATAACTCTATCAAAAAAAACAAAATTAAAGAGCTGCTAATAGATTTTATTGGTATAACTATTGGCTGTGCAGTTGCTGGTATTGGGATGAATATGTTTTTAATTCCAAACCAAATAGCTGCAGGAGGAGTCAGTGGTCTAGGAATTATATTACTGTATGTATTAGGTATTCCTGTAGGAGCCACTGTTCTTGGGGTTAATGTCCCTTTGTTATTTGTTGAAGCTAAGATAATGGGCTTTAATTATACTATTAGAACTGTTTATGGGGCTTTAATGTTTTCATTCTTAATAGAAGTTTTTTCTTTTGTACCTAACTTTACCGGTGATATATTTTTATCAGCTATTTATGGTGGTATCATATTAGGTATAGGTCTTGGGTTAGTTTTTAGAAATAGAGGAACTACTGGTGGTACTGCTCTTGCAGCTCAACTTTTACAAAAGTACACAGGTCTTACTATTGGTCAAGCGATTATAGGGTTTGATATGATCATCATTGTTCTATCAGCTATCTTTTTTGATGCAGAAGTAGCACTTTATGCATTAATAAGTTTATTTGTGGCTAGTAAGACTTTAGATATGGTTCAACAAGGATTTAGACAAACAAAAGCAGCACTAATAATTTCTAATAAATCAAAAGAAATATCTCAAGAAATATTTAGCCAGTTAAACCGAGGAGTAACTAATATTACTGCTAGAGGTGGTTATACTGGTGAAGATAGGGAAATGATATTAGTTGTAGTTAATAGAACTGAACTATCTAGGCTTAAATCTTTAGTTTATTCTACAGATGAAAATTCATTTGTGATTGTTTCAGAAGCAAATGAAGTACTAGGTGAAGGTTTTAAAGCTGTAGAACAAGATGATTTATAAATTCAGGAGGTGGAGAATATGTCATTAACACCAAAAGAAAAGGATTTCTTAATTGATACGAGTAGAAAAATTAGGGTAGAGACTGTTAAGATGCTAGCTGAAGCTGGTTCTGGTCATCCTGGCGGTTCTTTATCAATGGCTGAAATGCTTTCTCTATTATATTTTAAACATATGAATATTGATCCTGAACATAAATTAGATCCAAATAGGGATCGATTAGTACTAAGTAAAGGTCATGGTGTTCCAGGACTATATAGTGCTCTTGCAATTAAAGGTTTTTTTCCTGTAGATGAGCTTATGACTTTACGAAAATTAGATTCTCGTTTACAAGGGCACCCTGATATGAAAAATACTCCTGGGATAGAAATGACTACAGGTTCGTTAGGCCAAGGACTATCAGCAGCAAATGGTATAGCTCTTTCAGCAAAGCTTGATGAAAAAGATTACAATGTTTACTGTATTTTAGGTGATGGTGAGATCCAAGAAGGTCAGATATGGGAAGCTGCTATGACTTCTTCACATTATCAGCTAGATAACTTAATTGGTATTTTAGATTATAATGGTATGCAAATTGATGGTGAAGTTCAAGATATTATGGATCCGAGACCAATTACTGATAAATGGAGAGCTTTTGGATGGAATGTATTAGAGGTGGATGGACATAACATAGAAGAATTACATAATGCTATTTCAAAAGCAAAAGAACAGAGTGAAAAGCCTACAATGATAGTTGCGAAAACTATTAAAGGAAAAGGTGTTTCATATATGGAGAATGTAGTAGATTGGCATGGTAAAGCTCCTAGTGATGAAGAACTACAAAAAGCACTTGAAGAGCTTTCGGATGAAGGAGGGAAAGCATAATGGCTGAAAAAATTGCTACAAGAAAAGCCTATGGTGAAGCGTTAGTTGAACTTGGAAATGAACGAGATGATATTGTCGTTTTAGATGCTGATTTATCTAAATCTACTAAAACTGCGTCATTTCAAAAGGAATTTCCAAGTAGATTTTTTAATGTAGGTATCTCTGAAGCTGACCTTATTACAACAGCAGCTGGGTTTTCAACAACTGGTAAAATCCCTTTTGCAAGTACCTTTGCTATCTTTGCTACAGGTAGGGCTTATGATCAAGTTAGAAACTCTGTTTGTTACCCAAATCAAAATGTAAAAATAGCTGCTACACATTCAGGTTTAACTGTCGGAGAAGACGGAGCTTCTCATCAGATGTTAGAAGATATATCACTTATGCGCTCTTTACCTAATATGAATGTCGTTGTACCAGCAGATGCAACATCTGCAAAAGAACTAACTAAAGAAGTAGCAGAGATCGATGGACCTTGTTATTTAAGGTTAGGTAGACCAGGTGTGCCTTTGATTTATACAGAAGATGAAGAATTTCCAATAGGTGAAGGAAAGCTACTAAAAGAGGGAACAGATGTAACTATTGTTGCATGTGGACATATGGTAGAAAGAGCAATTTTTGCAGCTGAAAAGTTAGCAGATGAAGATATCTCAGCTGAAGTAATTGATATGTACTCAATAAAGCCAATCGATGAAGAACTATTAATTGAAAGTGCGAAAAAGACAGGCGGAGTTGTTACAGCTGAAGAACATAACAAATTTGGTGGACTAGGAGAAGCAGTTAGTGGAGTTTTAGCAGAAAATAATCCAGTGCCTGTTAGACGAGTAGCTGTTAATGATACTTTTGGTGAAAGTGGTAAAGGTGATGAGTTAATGGATAAGTATGGTTTATCTGTAGATGATATAGTAGAAAAAGCTAAAGATATTATGAAATAAACTAGATATAGAGGTGTTATTTTTGAAAGTAATTAGTAATATTACTTTTGGTATATCTATAGTATTTGTAGGCTACTACTTAGTTAGGTTATTCCAAATAAGAAGTAACCTACCCGAAGGAGTATGACCACAAATCCCACTTGGGGTAGGAGCTATGTTATGGCTCGGGTTAGGTCTTATGATGGCATCTTTGATTCTTGACTTTATAGTAGGTAGACGAAAAAATGGACCCAAATAGGGTCCTTTTTTTATCAGTAATTGCTCTTTTAACAGGAATTGACTGTTTCAGATTGGATTTATAAGATCTGAAGTATTTGAGAGGGTGAAGACTGTGATTTTTAATATTAATAATTTGTATAGTAAGCTTATTGATAATAGTTCACCTTCTAATATTCGAAAACTAACGATTGCGATTATAATATTAACAGTTATCACAGCAGAGCTTAGAATGCATCCCTTTGACTCTTCTTTTCGATTTGGTTTAGGGGTAATCACCTTTGCTTTTGCTGCCCTTTATATACGTCAAATTTCATTATCTACATTAACCTTTGGAGTAGCAATTGCTATACTAACATTTCGTACATTAGGAGATTTCTACTTTTCAGGTGATGTGTTAGAAGCATTATTAACTAATATACCTGGTGCTGTTTATTATTTAACTTTTGGAATATTGATAAAATTAACTAATGTTAACAAGTATTATAGTAACCCATTAGTTCAAGGGATAATTTTGGGTGTGATTGATTTTGGATCTAATGTTATTGAACTGACTCTTAGATGGTTACTTATTTATGAACCGATATTTTCTACATCACTATCACTAAAACTTATTGAATTATTTATAGTTGGATTTCTTAGAATGATAATTGTCACAGGGGTTTACTCGTCAATTAGACAGTATCATTTAGAAGCTATTAATAATGTAGAAAGACAGAAAAGAAGAGAAATATTACTTTTAACTAGTAATCTTCAATCAGAGGTATTTTTTGTTCAAAAGTCTAGTAAGGATATTGAGAGACTTATATATGATGGTTATAGTCTTTATGAACAATTACTAGAAAATGAAAAGCCAGAGCTAGCTAATATGGCACTTAACATATCAACTAATAGTCATGAAATAAAAAAAGACTATGACAGAATTATTAGTGGACTAAGAAGTCTATTAAAACCACCTTCCTTAAAAGGAAATACTTTTACTGAACTTGTAAAGTTAATGACAGAAGCTAATATTGATTATGCACAAAAAATGGGAAAAGAAATTGATTTTATAACTGACTTAAGAGTGGATTTTTACCCTACTAATCCCATGATGATCGTATCAATCATTAATAATTTAGCTTCTAATGCTGTTGAAGCAATTAATTATAAAGGTCAAATTAAAATAATTGCATTATGTAATAATGAGTCAAATCTTCAAATATCTATTAGTGATGATGGTCCTGGGCTAACTGAAGAAAAGCAGAGATTAATTTTTAGAACAGGCTACTCTAGAAAAGGAAATTGTATAGAGAAACGCTCAACCGGCCTTGGACTAACACATGTTGATAATTTAGTATCTTATCTACATGGAAGTATCAATATTAATAGTGCTATTGAAAAGGGTACTACAATGTTAATTACATTTCCGGTAGAAACAGTTGTTAAGGAGTGGTATTTTGGGGAAACGAATAGATCAGAAAAATACCCCCTATAAATTTTATATTGTTGATGATGATCCTGTTGTGTTAGATCAACTTCGAGAAATAATTGAATTTAAACAATTAGGTGTAATAGTTGGTGAGGCAGGTGATGGTGAAGTAGCCATAAAAGAACTATTAGAGTTAGAAGCGGATATAGTGATAGCTGATCTATTAATGCCACAATTAGATGGAATATTTTTAACTAAACAATTATCTCAAAAAGGATTTAGTGGTGATGTGATAATTTTATCCCAAGTTACAGATAAAAAGTTAATTACTAAAGCTTATGAATCAGGGATAGAATTTTATATTTCTAAACCAATAGATGAACGTGAAGTTATTTCAGTAGTAAGTAAAGTCTTAGAAAAACAACAGCTAAAATCTATTCTATCTAAGATACGAGAAACTGTGATTTTTTCTAATACCGATGATCTACTTTCTAAAAATAATTATTCAATTAATGAAATTGATTATTCAATAGCTGATATTAAAGAAACTTCTGAAAAAACACTTGCTTCTTTAGGAATATTAAACCATATTGGAAGTACAGACATTATAGAAACTATGGATATTTTAATGAATGCATCAACAGAAAAATCTTTACACCTTTTACAAAACCTAAAAGAGCTTTATAAGGAAATCGGTACAAGGATTAAACAAAAAGAATATCAAGTAGCAGTATCTGAAAAAGCTATTGAAAGACGGCTTAGAAGGGCTATAGAATATGCAGCTTTAAATATAGCTGCATTAGGAGTAGATGATTATCATCACCCAAAGTTTGAAAGGTTTTCATATAATTGCTTTGATTTTCTTGAACTACGAAAAGCTATGCAAACTATGGACCGTGGAGAACAACCATCTATAAAGATAAATGTCAAAAAGTTTTTAGAGGGATTGTCTAGAGATATTTATAATCAGATAAATAATATTGAGTAAATAGAGTAAAAGTTCCTTTTTAAGGAGCGATTACTCTATTTTTAAAATATTTAAAAAAATTAAAAAATATTTAGTATATTTTTGTATGTTTTTGTTCCTTTTGAGTAGTTATAGGTTAAAGTAAAGATAGAGTAATAGAATTAAAGTTAAAGGAGGTCTTTTAATGAAACGAACATCACTTTATCTGGTCTTATCACTATTCCTAGTGATAGCCGGAGCTATGGCAGTTACTGGTTGTGATGAGAGTGAACGGTACGCTATAGCAACTGGAGGTAGTGGAGGAGTTTATTATCCACTTGGTACAGCAATGTCTAACATTTTAAATGATGAACTAGAAGGGGTAGATATCAGTGCTGAATCAACAGGAGCTTCAGTTGAAAATGTAAACTTAACTGCGAATGAAGATGTTCATTTAGCTCTAGTACAAAATGATATTTCATATTATGCTTATGAAGGAATAGAAATGTTTGATGATGAGGAACCAATGGAAGAATTGAGAGGTATGGGGACTTTATACCCTGAAACTATTCAAATTGTAGCTGATGCAGGTGAAGATATTGAAACTGTAGAGGATCTTGATGGTAAGAGGGTAGCAGTAGGTGCACCTGGTAGTGGTACAGAAGCTAATGCAAGACAGCTTTTAAATGCTCACGGTATAACTTATGATGATATCGAAGCAGATTATTTATCGTTTTCTGAAGCTTCTGACAATTTAAGGGACGGACATTTAGATGCAGCATTTGTTACAGCTGGTACCCCAACAGCTTCTATAACTGATTTATCTACTACTCATAATATAGACCTAGTATCAATTTCAGAGGAGATGAGTGAAGAAATACAAGAGGATTATCCTTATTATGCAGAAGTTACTATTGATGAAGGAACTTATAGTGATGATCAAGAAGATGTTAGAGCTCTTGCTGTAATGGCTATGATTATTGTACATGAAGATTTACCTGAAGATATTGTTTATGAAATGACTAAAGGAATCTTTACTAGCACAGATGAACTAGGAGAAGCACACGAAAGAGGTTATGAAGTAACAGCAGAAGATGCTCTAGAAGGTATGTCATTAGAACTTCACCTAGGGGCTGAAAGATTTTTCGATGAACAGTAATGTTTGTTAGAACTAGAAAGCCCATTCTAGCTTTTGTTCTAATAGCTATTGTTACAATTTCACTTATAAGTAGAAGTCCTGGGTTAAAAATAGTTGACCAACAAGGGGATATATTAGTTCAAGTAATAAGATTAGATAAGGTGTTATTAAAGTATACACATTCTGCTATGAAAACACCTGTAGAAGATATTTATACTTTTGATCAAGAAGAAATGAAATTAGTACACTCTAAAAGTGTTCATAAGTCTTTAGGAGCAGGTTTTGAATTTAAATCAGGTGATTTGGGAGAACTTACAACTGAAAATGGGAGATTTATCTTAAAGGGTATTAATAAACCCTTTGAAGTACTCACTTTTAGATATGGGGAAACCGCTGATCAAAAAATTATAATTAAAGATTCTGATGAAAAAAAAACAATAAACTTATCAGAACATGTTGCACCAGGTGAACAAGTTAAAATTAAACCAACTTACATTTGGCGGTTTCCTCTAGAAAGGAGGGTAAATAGTGAGTAATAACTTAACAGAAAATAATATGAACAGTGAAAGTGAGGCTGAAGAAGTAGATTCTACTAGAAATCTAACTGATAAATTAGGTAAAATCGTTTTTGTAATTGCAGTAGTTATGTCCTTATTTCATCTTTGGACAGCAGCAACAGGAATTATGATAGCGCATAAGCAACGTGCTGTTCACCTATTATTTGTATTAGTGCTTGGGTTCTCTTTATACCCAGCTAAAAAGAATAAAAAAGATGCAAAAATACCTATTTATGATTGGGTCTTTATAGGTCTTAGTGTAATTATAAATTCTTATATTTTAATTTTCTATGAAGATTTAGTAAGAAGAGGTGCACAACCTACAACTCTAGATATGATTATGGGGATAGTAACTATCATTTTAGTGCTTGAAATGACTCGTAGATCTATTGGACCTGAGTTACCAACAATAGCTATAGTATTTTTGGCTTATGCTTTACTCGGTCATGTTATACCTGGACGACTTGGTCATATTGGCTATGATTTAGATCGAATAGTTAATCAAATGTATATGACAACAGAAGGGATCTTTGGTGTTCCTTTAGGGGTATCAGCGACCTTTGTGTTTCTATTTATTTTGTTTGGTGCCTTTTTAGAGGTGACAGGTGTCGGGCAGTTCTTTATTGATTTTGCATTTTCTATAGCCGGACATCTAAAAGGAGGCCCTGCAAAAGCAGCGATAATTGCAAGTGGTTTTATGGGCTCAATTTCAGGTAGTTCTATCGCAAACACAGTTACTACCGGTTCCTTTACAATTCCGTTAATGAAACGAGTAGGTTATCACCCTAACTTTTCAGGTGCAGTAGAAGCTGCTGCTTCTACTGGTGGTCAGATATTACCACCAATTATGGGTGCTGCAGCTTTTATAATGGCAGAATTTACTGGGATTGCTTATGTGCAAATAATAGTAGCAGCTTTAATACCTGCTATGTTGTATTATCTAGGTGTACTGACAATGGTACATTTAGAAGCTAGTAAACAAGGTTTGACTGGACTTTCGAAAAGTGAAATCCCAGACTTTAAAAAAGTTATTAAAGATGGTTTTCACTTGATAATCCCAATAGTTGGTATTGTGATCTTACTAGTGATTAGATCACCTTTAGCAGCAGCTTATTACAGTATTTTATTAGCAATATTCAGTAGTTTACTAAGAAAACATACTAGAATAGACCTAAAAAAGATATTATATGCCTTAGAACAGGGTGCTAAAAAGGCTATTGGTGTAGCAGCTGCATGTGCATGTGCAGGTATTATAGTTGGGGTAGTAACCTTATCAGGGTTAGGTACTACATTTGCAAACTTAGTTATTAATTTGGCTGGTGGATATTTACTATTAACATTGTTTCTAACTATGATTGCGTCTATCATCCTTGGTATGGGTCTACCGACAACAGCTAAATACATTATATTAGCTACTATGGCGGTACCGGCTCTTACTGGTTTAGAAGTTCATCTTTTAGCAGCACATTTATTTGTATTGTATTTTGGTGTGGTAGCGGATGTAACACCTCCTGTGGCTTTAGCTGCTTATGCGGGTGCTGGAGTAGCAGGTGGAAACTCATTTAAGACAGGGGTAAATGCCTTAAAGCTTGGTCTAGCAGGATTTATCATTCCATACGTATTTGCTGTTTCACCTACGATCTTACTAATTGATACAACTTTCTTACAAGCAACTATTGCTATTATTACAGCAGTATTAGGAGTAATCGGTTTAGGAAGTGCTGTACAAAAATATCTTATTACACATACTAAATTTTATGACCAGGTTCTTTTTTTACTCTCAGCTTTAACATTATTAGTGCCTGGAATTACTTCAGATATCGGAGGAGTAGTTTGTTTTGGATTAGCACTAGGAATTCAATATATGAGAAAAAAACAGGATCAACAAGTTACATCTTCAGAAAGTGCTTAAAATGTGATGATTAAAAGGCTCACTCCTTGTATGAGGGGTGAGCCTTTTAATCATTAAATGAAACAATTAAGAGAACTAAAACTTATGCAGATAAAACTAATGAGATTATAGAAGTAGTTCCAAATTAGACTAGAATAATTGTTTTAAATGATTCATTAGAGGCAGCACGTGTAGGAATATAGTACAGATAAACTATATAAACAATGAAATTGAAGGAATTAGTGATTTGACTGAAAGTTAATCAGGAGATACAAAAAGAAGTATTAGCAATTATGCTAAAAATAACAAGTGTAGCAGCTGATTTCAAAGATATGTCTTATAATATAAAAGAAGATAAGTATTAGTACATATAAAAAGGCCCATAATAGGGCCTTTTTATATCGTAGCTAGGTTACCTGGTAAAATTAATTGAATCTAACTCAGTAGTCATTACTTGATTTTATTCAGGGAAGTATAACCTTCCTTGGCTATCCCATTCATATCCAGCATCTTTTAATATTTCTCTTGCTTTATCAATATCAAAAGGATACTCTTTAACATCATCATTTCTCCACATTTCATTACCTGTTGAGATTGGTTGACCTGGACCAGCTATATCACCATATCCATATAATAGAATATCTACAATTTCTTCAAGGTTTACAGCATGAGCAACAGCTTTTCTCATCGAAGGGTCATTAAATGGTTCTGCTGAGTTATTTAGACCGAGATAATCAAATCCAATATCTGGTTCATAAACAACATTTAAGTGCTCTAGATCTTCAGCTCGACTTACATATTCTGGATCAAATGTATTTTCATTTATGTCAGCTGTTTTATTTTCTAGTGCTCCAAAAACACCTTCAGAGTGACCATATTTATCATATCTGATGGCTTCAACATCAATCTCATCTGCTTTAAAGTAATCTTCATTTTTAACTAATCTAATGTATTCTCCTCTTTCCCAGTTATCAAACTCAAAAGGTCCACTTCCAACTACATATTCATCGTTTGTAAATTGTGAAGGGTGATCAAGATTTTTTTCTTCCATGATGTCAGCCCAAATATGTTCAGGTAAGATTGGAATTTGACCTAGTGTGTTTGTTATGAAAGGAGCATATGGTTCTTTTAGGTTAAACCTGATAGTGTTATCTTCTAATAATTCTATTCCTTTAATGGGTCGCAAGAAAGCATCAAAATATGGCAAGCCTTCTTCTATCATGTAATCAAAAGTAAATTTAACATCTTCAGGTCTAACCGGGTTATCGTCATGAAACTCTAAATCATCTCTTAATACAACATCCACAACAGTATCTTCCTTTACTTCTAGCTCTTTTGCAGCCCAGGGTTGTGGCTCAAAATTTTCATCTAATCTAACAAGTTTATCATAAACCAGTCTTAAAAATTTCCATTCATAAACAGTATCAGCAGCAAATGGGTTAAAGGTATCAAAATTAGTAGAGTTAGCAATTACAAATTCTTTGTCGTCTGTAAGTGGCTTTGCTTCATAAGGAAACTGTTCATTGAAAATTCCTTCTCCGGCCATACTAGGAAGGTTACCCCATCTTTCATTATTGTAGCCTTGAATCTCATCCCTATAATACATTGTAATGTCAGGTACTTCTTTTGCTAAAAGTTCTTGTGCATCCATAACAATTTCCTGTCTACTATCTAGATCCATCTCTCTTCTTTGAGCTGATGCGAGTTCATCATATTCATCACTTTTAAAAGCACTTGAGTTATTACCACCATCTATAGCTTGTGAAGAATGGTATAGAGAATATAAGAACATATCAGGGTCAGAACGTTCTACACGCCCACTCCAACCAAGCATATATGCTTCAAAATCCTTATTATCAGGGTCTGATAGTACTCTATTAACTAGTGAATTAAATTCTTGTGGCTGTACATCTACTTCTAAACCAAGCTCACCCCACCAATCTTCAATAAGTAGAGCTGCTTCGTTTCTGATTGGATTATCATCAGCTGTTGAAGTAACTAGTCTGATTTCCGGAACTAATCTATCCGGATCAAGATCATCAGAAGTTGCTTTTTCTCCTCCACATCCGATAAAGAATGCAGATAAGGAGAGAATTGTCATTAAAACTATTAACTGTTTAAAATTTCTCATAATATTGACCTCCCTCAAATAATTTAATCTAGTCTAACTTAAGTTTAATTGCTCGAGTTATCACCACCTTTATCTGCTAGTAGACAAGCTACATAGTGGCCTTCACTAACTTTAACTAGCTTCGGGTCTTCTTTTTTACATCTATTAGTGGCTTTATTACATCTAGGAGAGAATCTACAACCAGAAGGTAAATCAATCTGGTCAGGTAATTCTTCTTCAATCCCTGCACCTTCTCTAGAAATTTCTGGATCAGGAATTGGTACAGAGGCTATTAGAGCTTTAGTATAGGGGTGTACAGATTTATCAATTACATCTTTAGTAGGACCAATCTCAACTATTCTTCCAAGATACATGATAATAGTGCGATCACAGATATATTTAATAGTTGAAAGGTCATGAGATACATAAAGCATAGAAAGGCCCATTTCATCTCTTAGAGATTTTAATAGGTTTAGTACTCCTGCTCTAATTGAAACATCTAACATAGATACAGGTTCGTCAGCTACCATTATCTTAGGATCTAATACAATCCCTCTTGCGATAGCTACACGCTGTCTTTGTCCTCCTGAAAGTTCATGAGGATAGCGATACATATATTTTTCAGCTGGTCTGAGCTCAGCTTTTTCAATAGCTTCTTTAATTTTTTGTAATCTCTTCTCAGGATCTTTATAGCCATGAATTAATAGTGGTTCTTCAATTGTTCTCTTAATAGTAAACCTTGGGTTTAAGGTTCCATATGGGTCTTGAAAGATCATTTGACATACTTTTCGAAAGTTTTTTAATTCTTTTCCAGCTAAATCAGATGTTTCTTTTCCTTTATAAATTATTTCACCTGAAGTGGGATCTTGAAGTTGGGTTATAATCTCACCAGTAGTTGTCTTACCTGAACCACTTTCTCCTGCTAATCCGATAATCTCACCTTCGTGAATGTTAAAAGAAATGTCATCAACTGCTTTTACATATCTCTGTTCTTTTTTTAGAAGAGAATATAAAAAACCACTTTCAACAGGGTAGTATTTTGTTAAATTATTAACCTCAATAATTGGTTTTTTAGTGGCTTTAGTCATCTTATACCACCCCTCTTTCTTCTTGGCGTCTTTTTACTGCATCCCATGTTTCTTTTAGTTTACTTTCTTCTTTAAATTTTTTGTAAGAGTCAATATAATGACAAGCTACATAATGTTCTTCTCCCACCTGACTGATAGTAGGTTCTTCTAATTCACATTGTTCATCACCAAAAGGACATCTTTCAAAAAATCTACAACCTTTTGGTGCATCTACTAGATCCGGTGGAAAACCTGGAATTGAAATTAGTTCCTTTTGATCTAGTTGAATACTTGGAAAAGCATTTTGTAGTCCTAAAGTATAAGGATGTCTTGGGTCATTGAATATTTTGTTTGTAGGGCCAAGTTCCATTACCTTACCTGCATACATAACACAGGTACGTTCACATGTTTCTGCAACTACAGAGATATCATGTGTTATAAATACCATAGAACTTTTATGACTTTTTTGGATCTCTACAATTTTATTTAAGATCCTATCTTGAACTACCACATCAAGTGCGGTAGTAGGCTCGTCAGCTATGATTAATCCTGGGTCTAAACAAAGAGCCATAGCTATAACAGCACGTTGCTTCATACCTCCACTCATCTGATGAGGATAAGCCTTTAGTCGTTTTTTTTCTAGACCTACTATATCAAAAAGTTCTTCTGCTCTTTCTCTAGCTTCTTTTTTAGAAATATTTTTATGAGCTCTCATAGCTTCTATAATTTGATCACCAACTCGGTAAACGGGGTTTAGAGCACTCATAGCACTTTGAGAAATCAAAGATATTTCATTCCATCTAAATTTTCGTATCTCTTCTTGTGATAGTTTTGATAAATCTTGTCCTTTGTAGATAATTTCTCCACCAGCTATTCTTCCATTTTTGGGAAGTAGGTGCATTACAGATTTAGCGGCAGTAGTTTTTCCACAACCACTTTCACCTACAAGCCCTAGATTTTTTCCCTCTGGAATCTCAAAACTAACATCATCAACAGCTTTTAAGTCTCCTTTAGTTGTTTGGTAATATATTTTTAAGTTATTTACTTCTAACAAAGACATTTCTATCGCCTCCTTAAACGGGGGTTAACCGCTACTTCAAGTGCCCTTGATGAAAAGAATACAGCTAATAATGTTAAGGAAATAGCAACACCAGGAGGAACTATCCACCACCACGCCTCACGGACGGCACCTGATATAAAGGCTTCTTGAAGCATCTGTCCCCAGCTGGTGGAATTTGGATCACCAAATCCGATAAAACTTACACTGGCTTCTGCTAAAATAGCCCAAGCCATCATTAAAGACATTTCTAAAAGTATTAGTGGTAGTACATTAGGTAATACGTACAAGTATATGATCCTTAAATTACTTGCTCCTGCTACTTTTGCAGCTTTAACATAAGGTCTTTGTACAACTGTTAGAACTTGGGATCTAATAATTCTTGCAACAGTTCTCCAGACAAGTAAAGAAATTGATAAGATTATATTTCCTATACTTGGCTCTAAAAGAGCCACTAATATGATTACAAAAGGTATAAATGGTATAGCATACATAATATCAACAAATCTCATAAGAAGAGTATCTACCCATCCACCATAATAACCAGCAAAAAGGCCTATATGTGTACCTATAATGGTTACAAAAAAGGCAGCTAAAATACCAACCATAAGAGCTATTCTTGAACCTAAAATTAGCTGGCTAAATACATCACGACCATAATTGGTTGTTCCAAATAGATGATCCCTAGAAGGAGGTTCAACTCTTCTAACCTCATTATTTTCATCTCTATTTATTTCACTAGGGTCATGAGTAGCAATATAGGGTGCAAATATGGCTACCAAAAAGAAAATTAATAACATACCAATACCAATAAAAGATAGTTTATCTTGAGATAATACATTGTAAGTTGATTTAAAAAGGTTTTTAAATGTTTCAACAAATGAAAAAGAGTTTACTTTTGGGTTAGCAGGTTTTGGTTCCATTTAATTCACCTCACTTTATAGCTTATTTATATACAACCCTGGGATCTAGATAACCGTATAACATATCGGCAATGAAGTTCATAATCATAATAAGTCCTGCCATCATTAAAAAGGAAGCTTGTGCTACTGGATAGTCGTGGCGCTGGGCTGCTAGCACAATTTCTTGACCAAGTCCAGGCCAACCAAATACATATTCTATTAACACCTGACCACCAATTGCCATCCCTAAAAACAAGGCTCCTTGAGTTACTACTGGTAGTAGAGCGTTTCTAGCAGCATGAACATACATTATCCTAGCTTTTGTTAAACCTTTGGCTTCTGCCATTTCTACAAAATCTTCTCCCATAACTTCCATCATAGTATTTCTCATTATCAACATTGGTTGAGCTAAGAAGTATAGTGAAGATACAGTCATTGGTAGAATTAGATGTCGTAAAAAATCAAGATTGATATAACGGTCCATAAAACCTTCAGCTACATAACCTGCGGTTCTCATACCTGAATGGGGGAACCATCCTAAATTAAAGCTAAATAACATTATAAAAAGCATCCCAACAAAGAATGGGGGTAGCGCTCTAAAAATTAAACCAGTAGTTATTCCAAAGGCCTCAAACTTAGTACCTCGATACCAAGCAAGAAGTACCCCACCTAAAGTACCTATTGTATAAGCTACTATCATAGATGAGATCATTAAAATAAGTGTGTTCCAAATCATATCTCCAATTACCATAATGACAGGTCTAGAATAATGAAAAGAAATTCCAAAATCTAATTGAGTTAAATTACCTAAATATCTAAAATACTGAACGTGTAGGGGTTCATTAAGTCCAAATCGTTCTAAAAGCATTTCTCTTGCTTCAGTTGACCAACCAGGCTCTATCATAGCTGTTGTAGGATTACCTGGAAGGAGTCTAAATAAGAAAAAAACCACTGTAGCTACTATAAACATACTGATTATCATTTGAAACAAACGTCTAATTATAAATTGCTGTGTACCCATATAATTCACCACCTTTTCATGTAATTACAAAAAAATGTTTTAACTGAATATAAATTGACCACCCCCCAGTTAATTTTTAAATATTTTAAAAATTATTTAGGCTATGAGCCTATAAATTATTTGTTGTAGATAAAAAAGTATATAAAAAAGCCCCCAAAGCGTAAGTAGGCCCATGATGGAACCTACCGCTGGAGGCTTTTATCCTCACGGTGTAGCATCTTCAATTAGATGCTTTGTACCCCTTGGACCAGTCATCTTGAAGATCGGAACCCTAGGTACACTCCCATGTGAAATATTTGTTATTTATATTTTAACGAAGCAAAGCGTTTCCTTGTTAAAGAATTATAAACACACAGTTTATTTTTGTCAATATGATTTTAGAAAATTATATATTTTTTAATTGGTAGTTATATAAGTGTCAAATTGACAGTAATTAAAAACTGTCGAATATATCGAGTGTATGATAGAAGGTTATTCTCTGAGAAAGTCCGTTGACTTAATCGGCAACATCACTCACGTCACCTTAGTTATTGGAGACACAAACTATTATCATCGTTAAAACTAATGGATATATCAAATTTCGAGGGTATCGTTGAAATGGATGAGACCTATTTCCTTTACTCAGAAAAAGGACAAAGAAAAATTAAAGACAGAAAGAAAGCCACGCAAGCGTGGTGGTTCTGCAAAGAAACGTGGTATAAGCAATGAACAAGTATGTGTATTGGTTGCAAGGGACCGTAACAAGACCACTTTTTCGGAGATATCAGGTATGGGTAGATTAACAAAAGACCAATTGGACAAAGCCATCGGGCATAGGCTTTCAAATAAAAATATACTATGCACGGATGCTTGGCGTGCATTTAAAACATATGCTTCTGAAAAGGGAATGGATATTTACCAATTCAAGTCCGATGGTAAAATTCGTACTAAGGGGCTTTACCACATCCAAAACGTGAATAATTATCATAGAAGACTAAAAGGATGGAAACAACGATTTAATGGTGTTGCAACCAAGTATTTAAACAATTACCTTGCTTGGTTTCAGGTCTTGGAAAGTATCCAACATCAAAGAAATGAAATTACGATGAATGATTTGATTATTAAAGGGAATTTAATAGAAAACAGGGAAACATATGATACACTTAGGTTAGCTAAAATTCACGACATAATCGCCCTTACTTATTTAACTTAGCATACGAAATGTGTGGGTTTAGTAAGTTCAGTATGAAAATATTTAAAATGACGTAACAAGCAAATATCAGCCTTTAAATAGGTTTTTTATGTTATTGAAAAGCGATAAGGAGGTTTTAGGATGAGTAAAAAAACTATTTTGATTTCGTGAGTTAAATATTCCAAGAAGCACACTTTACTATAGAATGAAAGCTTTAAACATAAATAATTAAATTTTAAACATGCCTCAAGTGTAGTATCACTTGGGGCATGTTTTTTTAATCCAAAAAGTGACGGGAAGTAAATTCTTTTTTTTGGAAATGAGCGATAAAAAAAGGATTTAGAAAAAGACTGTCGAATTATAATCTCGAGTACTAAGACAAATGAGGACAAAAAGTGTTAGATTTAGTATCAATGATTTACTGTTCATTGAAATTTGACTTATAGGGGTGGAAGTTTATGATCGAGCTATCTAATGTAAACAAATTTTACGATAAGAATGTCGAAGCTTTAAAAGAGGTTAATGTGAAAATTGATAAGGGTGAATTTGTGTTTTTAGTAGGCCCCAGTGGAGCAGGTAAATCAACCTTTATTAAACTTCTCTATAGAGAAGTGCTTCCTTCGTCGGGTAAGGTGATGATAAATGGTTGGAATGTGACAGAGATGAAAAAACGACATATTCCAAAATTAAGAAGAAGTATCGGGATCGTTTTTCAAGATTATCATCTACTCACTGGTCGTTCTGTGTATGAAAATGTAGCTTTTGCTATGAGAGTTGTTGAAGCTTCAAATAAAGAAATTAGAGAGAGAGTGCCGAAACTTTTAGATATGGTTGGACTTAGTCATCGAAAGAATCAAGAAATAGACAAGCTATCTGGTGGAGAAAAACAAAGGGCTGCAATTGCTAGAGCGTTAGTAAACCAACCCTCTATTTTAATAACTGATGAACCCACAGGTAACCTAGACCCAGAAACTTCTGATGAGATTATGGATCTTCTTAAGAAAATAAATGTGCAAGGTACTACTGTTATTATGGCAACACATGATAGAGAAATTGTAGATAGGATGCAAAAAAGAGTAATAAGAATCGATCAAGGTAAAGTTGTTAGAGATATGGCAAGGAGTGGTTATGGTTATGAAGTTTAGAAGCTGGATCTATTTTATAGGAGAAGCGTTTAAAAGTGTATTTAGAAATGGTTGGATGAGTTTTGCATCAGTAGGGGTGGTAACAGTAACCTTACTGATACTTGGTGTGTTTATGATTATTAACTACAATGTTGAACACATCACAGAAGAGATGCGTAGTCAGGTTGAGATTGCAGTTTGGTTAGAAGGTGATTTAGAGGATAATGAAGTTGATGACATCAGAAGAGAATTAATAAAAACTGATGGAGTTGAAAAAGTGAAGTTTGTTTCAAAAGATGAAGGACTTGACCGAATGAAAGAACAGATGGGTGAACAAGTTGTTCAGGGTTATTATGAAGATCCTGAAAAAAATCCTTTACCTAATATGTTTGAAGTAAGTACTTTAGAACCTGAAGCTGTGCCACAAGTAGCTGAAAAGATACAACAATATAGTGAAGTTGAAATGGTCGATTACGGAGAAGAAGTGGTAGAAACATTGTTCCAGGTAACAGATGTCGTTCAATATATAGCATTTATTTTAATGATTGCACTAGCATTAACTGCAACTTTTCTGATTGCAAACACTATAAAGCTAACAGTTTATGCTAGAAGTGAAGAAATCAAAATAATGAGATTAGTTGGAGCTACTAATTGGTTTATAAGGTGGCCTTTCTTATTAGAAGGATTATTACTTGGTTTTTTAGGATCAGCTATACCTGTTTTACTTTTAAGGTATGGTTATGTAAATCTAATGCAGTGGTTATATGATAATACAGCATTTTTTACTACTGGATTTTTAGATTTACAACAACCAGAAGCTATTTTCGAGAATATGGATATTACATTAATAGCACTAGGGACAACTTTAGGTGCTATTGGTAGTATCTCATCATTACGTAAGTTTTTAAAAGTCTAAAATAAATAAGTCTATAAAAAGGGGGCGAGCCCAGGTGATTAGTCATAAAAAACGTTTTTTAACCTTTTTGTTAGTATTAGTAATGGGGCTTTTATTTAATTCGGGACCAACAGAAGCTTCAGATATTGAAGAGCAAATAGAAGAGTTTCGAAGGGAACGAGAACAGATTGAAAATGAGATGGACAACCTAGAAGAACATATTGAAGAACTAGAACAAAGAGAAACTACTGCCTTACAAAGATTACAACAAATAAGTAATGAACTAAACGAACAAGAACAAGAGTTAGTAAGGATAAATTCAGAAATTAATGAAACAGAAGATAAAATCGAAAAGACCACAGAAGAATTAGAAAGAGCTGAAGAAGAACTAGAAGAAAAAGAAGAGTTTTTAGGAACAAGGATGAAAGCATCCTATCAAAGTGGTGATGTAAGTTATCTAGAAGTGTTATTTGATGCTCAAAGTTTTATAGACTTTTTATCTCGTCTTACATATGTGCAATCAATTGTAGATAGAGATGTAGAATTAATTGAGGAAGTTGAACAAGAAAGAAATAAAATACAAGCTAAAAAAGAAGATTTAGAAGATCAAAAAGATCATTTAAATATCCTTTTTGCTGAAGCAGAAGAGAAAAAACAAGAAATTAAAAGTAATCAGCAGCAACAAGAACGCTTATACGCTGAATTACAAGAAAAGCGTCAAGAGGAAGAAGAGCTTTTACAAGCAAAAAAAGAGGAAGCTGAACAATTAGTTAGTATAATTCAAGACCTACAACAAGATGGTGATGGAATAACAACATCACTACAGTGGCCTGTAGATGGATTTGGTAGTGGATGGATAACATCTGGATATGGTAATAGAATTCACCCTATTACTGGAAGAAAAACATTTCATAGTGGTGTAGATATAGGAATCCCACGTTCTAGATGGCCAGGATCAGGTAACTATACCGGAAGTCCAGTTAACATTTTAGCTGCAGATTCAGGGACAGTTATTTTTGCAGGTATTCAAGGTTCATTATCATCTGGTTATGGTCGTCTTGTGATAATAGATCATGGTGATGGCTATACTACTTGGTACGCTCATGCACGTTCGATTAATGTTTCAGAAGGTCAACAAGTACAAAGAGGACAACCTATTGCTATAGTAGGTTCAACAGGGAGTAGTACTGGGCCGCATCTTCACTTTGAAGTAAGAAAAAATGGTAATACTCAAAATCCTATGGGATATTTACAATAGGAAATGACAAAATATAAAAATATATGGTAGAATTAGATTAAAATAAAAAGTCGGCGTAAACAGCCGGCTTTTTGATTATAATTGTAATAAGTATTATATTTAAAGGTGGGGGATTAATTTGAGAATAAAGAAAATATTGATTGTTTTTTTGGTTTTAATTGTAACTAATGTGCTAACTTTTATGGGAGCTCATGCATTAGGAGAAAATGATACATATTATCCATCAAGCCCTGATTTTGAGATTGGAAATGAAGCTAGTGCTGATTTCAAACTTTTAGAAGAAGTTTTACAAACTATTGAAAATAATTATTTAGAAGAGGTTGATCGAGAAGAACTTTTAGATGGTGCTTTAGAAGGTATGCTAGAAGTCTTAGATGACCCGCAAACGGGTTATTTAACACAGGATGAATTTCAAAACCTAATGATACAGACTGAAGGAAGTTATGGTGGAATTGGGATAGAAGTATTTAAAGAAGATGATTATGTAACTGTTGTGGCTCCAATTGCAGGGACACCTGGTGCAAAAGAAGGACTGAGATCAGGGGATCGGATTATTTCTGTTGACGGGGAAGAGATTGTAGGTAAAGATTTAGATGAAGCAGTTGATAGAATGCGAGGACCAATAGGCTCTAATGTTAAAATAGAGATTGATCGTCCTGGTATGGAAGAAACATTAGAATTTGAGATAGAAAGAAAAGAAATTGAAATTGACTCAGTAGAATATGAAATGGTAGATGATAGTGTGGGATACTTAAAAATCACTAACTTTTCACAAACTACTGGAGATGAATTTGAAAAAGCTTTAACTGACCTTCAAAAAAGTGGTATGGAAGGATTAGTACTTGATTTACGTGACAACCCCGGAGGAGTACTTACTGCTGCTATTGAAGTAAGTGAACAAATTGTTCCAGAAGGACCTATAGTTCATCAAGTAGGAAGAGATGGTAAGATGGAAACAGATTACTCACAAGGAGAAGACCCTGATTTTCCAATTGTAGTACTTGTTAATGAAGTGAGTGCTAGTGCTTCAGAAATTTTAGCTGGAGCTTTACAAGATACAGAAACAGCAACATTAGTTGGTTCTACTACTTTTGGTAAGGCATCTGTTCAAAATGTTGAACCATTAGCACATGGTGGAGCATTGAGATATACCATGGCAAAGTATCAAACCCCTGATGGTAGGGAGATAGATGAAAAAGGATTAACTCCTGATGTTAAGGTAGATCCACCAGCTATTATAGAGTTAACTAGAAAACCTATTAGTACCGATCTTGGCATAGGTGATGAGGGTGAGAAAGTAAAGACTTTACAAGAAATATTAACTGAACTTGGATATTTTGATGATGAAATTTCAGGATACTTTGGAGAAAACACAAAAGTAGCTTTAGAAGCTTTTCAACAAAGTCGCAACATCGAGGTTACTGGTGAGATGAACGAGATGGTTATTCGTGAATTTTACGAAGAGATAGAAGATTTACTTGAAAAACAGGATGATAAACTCGAGAAGGGGATTGAAATTTTAGAGAAAGAGGTTGACTAACAGTGGAAATTTTAGATTGGTTAGTATCATTTATACAATTAGTACTACAAACACTGCCATTATCAATTTTACATCCTGTATTCTGGGTATTTTTATATCTGACTTATAGTCAGTATAAAAGGTCTATTAGGATGGAACAGAAACTATTGGGAAGATCTAAGAATAGCCCTAAAAAAATGACCATTATATCATTAGGTGTAGGGCTAATAGCAGGAGCTTTCGCTAGTTTTATTCTAGTTTTATTAGGAGTAAACCTAGATCAAATAGGGATCGTGTATATTTTCCCATTACTACTGTTTTTATTACTGTTTCATCCTAGATATCTTTGTTTTGCATATGCAGGTGGTGTAGTAAGTGTAGTAAGTTTAGTTATATCAAATATAGCAAATTATGAACCAAATGTTTTAGAAGTAGGCTTTTTAAAGGGGTTAACAGAGATAAATATCCCATCCTTAATTGCTTTAATTGCAGTTCTACATCTTACAGAAAGTGTAATGATCTATATTAGTGGGCATATAGGTCCGGGACCTGTATATGTAAAACACCCTGATGGGAATGTTGTAGGTGCATTTAGTTTACAAAAATTTTGGCCCTTACCCTTTGTTGGGTTAATTGGACCAACTTCAATAGAACAAACAGAAAATCTATTTTCTATGCCAGACTGGTGGCCTATCTTTAGTGGAGAGATTGGAGCAGTGATGGCTGTTGACAGTGAGTTAACCTATGCATTAATTCCATTAGTTGCAATATTAGGATATGGTGATATGTCTATTGCGAGTAACCCAAGAGAAAAAAGTAAACAGTCTGCTGTAAATTTAGCGTTATATAGTATAGTGTTATTACTGTTATCTTTAGGAGCTGTATTCTATGAGCCAATTTTATGGCCGGCTGCCTTATTTGCACCATTTGGGCATGAAGCTTTAATTATCCTTGGAAATTCAAGTGAATTTTCTAAAGAACCATTATACAAACAAGAAGGTAGAGGAGTTAAAGTTTTAGATATTATGCCAAAAAGTCTTGGTGAGAAGATGGGACTACAATCTGGTGATGTTATATTGACTGTTAATAATGTTTCAGTATCAACTAAAGAAGAGTTAATGACTAATTTATATTTAAGTCAACCTTATGTTAGGTTAAATATTGAAACCGTTTCTGGTGAACAGAAGTTCGTAAAAGCACCTTTATATGAGCACCAAACTCATTTAGGGATAGTATTAGCTCCAGAAGGAAATGTTCGAGATACAGGCTATGTTACATTAAAAAGTAATAATCCCATAGAAAAGTTTGTTAAAAAATTATTAGGTAAAAAGTAGTTATGATGTTTGTCTATGTTAACTGAACTTGTTAAAGAGAAATTTATCTTTAACAAGTTCAGGAATTTTAGTTAAAATTATAGAGATTCACAAACTAGAAAAATATATCGTCTAACAAAAGAAGAAATAGGAGTCGAAGTCTTTTGTGTTTTAACTACCCATGCTCATGCTGATCACTGCGGTGGGCATTATTGGTTAAGAAAAAAAGGTGTTAAAATATGTGCCCCTTCGTATGAAGAGGCAGGGATTAAATATCCAATATTAAGTCCATTAGCTATCTATGGTGGAGCATATCCACCTGATTATTTTCAAAACAAGTTTTTAAAAGCTATTGAAACTGAAGTTGATCATATCTTAATAACTAAAAAGCAAGATTTTTTAGGTTTTGAAATTGATGTAATTTTTTTAAGGGGGCATACTGAAGGACAAATAGGAATTTAAAAACCCGAAGGCTAAAACAACGGAGAACCTTATCAAGCATTGCAAGGACGCCGGGCGTAAATACCTGTTAAGCGGAACACCCCTCGAAAATAACATTGAAGAGCTTTGGACGATCATGGACTTTGCCCGTGAAGGTATTCTCGGGAACTGGAGCGAATTCCGAAACCGCTATTTGATACTAGACCACTACTACAACGCGGTCGACATTAAAAAGGCGAATTTCCCTGAATTAAAAGAGACTATAGCGCCAATCATATTCAGAAAGCGAAAAGACGAGGTATTAGATATGCCAGAGCTCGTTGAGCAAGAGTACTGGGTAGATATGACCGAAAAGCAGAAAGAATTATACTCCCAGATCCAAGAAGGCGTAATCGAATCACTCGAAGAACATAATCCAAAAGAACGGATCTTATTAGGTGAAGAAGACGACTCTACACAATACCTAACCGTATTGAACCAAATAACCCGCATGCAGCAACTATTAGATAGTCCGGCGTTACTACGTGATACTTTCAACGACCCTGAACTGCCGGTAGAAAGCGGTAAACTCCGCGAACTCCCAAATATATTAGAAGACGCAAACCTTAAAGAAAATAAAGTCATAATCTTTAGTCAGTTTAAGACCATGGCGAATATCCTTTATGATTATTTAAAAGGGAAGTACGGCGAAGAAGCGCTTCGCTATATTAACGGCGATACCAACGGTCAGCTTAAAGGGATCTACCAAGACGACTTCAACGAACGTGACGAAGTTAGAATAATGATAATAACGGAAGCGGGTAACTACGGCTTGGATCTCCCAAGCGCTAACTATGTTATTTGCTACGATCAACTATTTAATCCCCAGAAAATGAATCAGGTGCTATCCAGAGCCCACCGAAGCGGGGTGCAGGGCGACGTTTTCGGTATACACATGGCGACTCGGGGAAGTTATGAAGAGCAAAAACTGAAAATCTTGCAAGACAAAGAAGAGCTGTTTGCTATGACCATTGAAGATTTAAAATCATTATTTAAAAGGAGTGAATAGGATTGAGAAAAATCCTAATTTTATTACTATTTGTTAGTTCGGTTATGTTTGTCGGTTGTCAGGACGAAGAGCTTATAAATGACATGGAAGAGTATGTAACCACGATCGATGAAAAAACTTATGAATTGTTTGATCATATTGAATCCTTTGAAATAGCCGTTCAGATGGGCGATTTTGACGAAATGGAGAGAAGTATTTTAAAAATCGACCAAACGCTTGAAGAGTTTGACGATCTCGAAGTACCCCATGAAGAGTTCGAAGACCAACATTTGCAATTAGAGGAAGGATTAGATAAAATAGAAGAAGCAATGCACGCTTACCTTGACGTTGTAGAATATGGAAAGTCGCACCGAATGGAAGACATGCTGGTAAACATTCAAGAAGGTAGTTATAAAGTCGGAAAAGTTGTTGATTACCTCGAACAGTGGGTCGAGGACGCCCGGTCTGGTTATTTTAACTAGACCGGTTTTATCTCTACTTTTTTTTTGAGGGGGACAAGCCTATGGCTAACAACACAGAACGCAGGTGCCCAGCTTGCGATGAAAAGGTTGAATATAACGAGCTAATACCGTTGACTTTTAAACGTAAGAACGACCCGACAACAATTCGAATATGTAAAACGTGCTACCAAGCTGCGAAAAACGTTCTTGCTCTCGTAAAACCCCACTATCCCGATCAAATCAAATTTTGATGATATAATGTTTGCAGGAGATGCTCTTTTTACATCAGAAATATTAAAAAAACATAACAATTTACCTTTTAATGTTACTATAGAAGAAGTATTTAATACCTTACGTAAACTAGAGAATATTCAAGTTAATAGGGGTGTATTAGGTCATTCAAGCATAATTACAAAAGAACAACTATCACAAGTAATTAGAAATTATCAAGATGTAATTATAGAAAATCTAAATATAATAAGAAAAATAATTTCAAAAGCACCAATTACACAAGAACAAGTTATAGCAGAGGTGTTATCATATCGTGGTGTATCTGATCCGAGTAAAGGTTTATTCTATTTACTTAAAACAACCATTTTAGCTTATTTAAGCTACTTAGAAGGACTAGGTGAAATTGAATCACAAATTGTAAATGGTAAAGTTAAATATAAAAACAGGGAAGGATAATCTCCCTGTTATTTTTCACAAAAATCATGGCAGTCAGTACATGTTTTTTTATTACCAGTTAATGCTGGTTCTTTTTTTATGTCTTTTACTAATTGAAAAGCGTTTTCTATCTTGTCTTCATCTCCTTCAAGGACAAAGGTACAAGAACCTTCGGAACCACCAACACCATCAGAAGCAACATGAGTTGCAGAAACTTCAAATAAAATTTCAAAGGCCTCAATTTCTGTTATAACTTTACCATTTGTAATTGGCATCATACCACAAGACATACCAATCCTCTTATCAATATTATTAATACCTAAGGTTTTAGAAGCTTCTTTAACAGAAGGTATTAACTTTTCTCTTCCAACTGGTATAATTAGGTTAACACCACGGGCGCTAAGTAGAGGATAAATACTCATGGTTCCACCTATATCACTAGCTAGAAGAACACCAGCATTATAATCAAAATCAATAGCATTTGCACCTTTTATAAAAACATCTTGTGATTTAAAATTTTTAACAGCTTCTAATAAGTTTTCATCTTGTTCCTTACCTTGTACAAATAATTTTGGAGCTAATCTAGTTTCACTAGAAGTGGTACATTGAACTCCTTGTGTTATAATCCCAGCAGTATAATTGCCTTTATCTATATTATCACCAGTTAGCTCCTCCAGCTAAACCAACTTTACCATTAGAAAGGGCGTTTGTTACTTCTGGTAGTTTAGTTATTGCTCTTGCTATTAGTCTTTTGGATTCATGGGGTTGTAATGTAAATAAAGACTTCATAAGCTAGCCTCCTTTAGTCTTTTACTTTTATTAGGTTCTAGTTATACTATTAGGTAAGGAAGTGATTTTTCCTGCAATTAAGAAAGGAGATTTAAAAATGAATACAAATAATAGTTCTATAGATCAACTTCGTCGCATATTTTATCTTGGGCTCATTTTAACTTACATAAGTGGAATTTTTGTTCATGAAGGTTTTCATATTTTTACTTCTATTTTTAGTTTACTTGCTTTATTAGTTTCAATCCCATTTATCAAAGGTATCACTTTTTGGCTATCTTTAGTTTTTTTGATTTTTGGTAGCTTACTTTTAGTTATGGAAGGTGCAACTTTTGATGCCTACTTTATCTCTATTAGAAGGATGGCTAATATATTTGCATTGGTTACATTAATTAGGGCTTTAGGAGTACCTATGGAATTGGGTGGTTATTCTGATGATATTAGAAGCTTTGTGAATAAGGAAATAAAAGGTGAAGGTTTATTATACATTATGACAACAGTAATTGCATATTTAATAGGAATGTCTATTGTAGTAGCAAGTGTACCAGTTGTCTTTTACACTATCGAACGTGCTGTCAAAAGTGTTAGTAGAAAACCTGAAAAGTTTTTATCAATGGCAATTAAACGAGGACTATTTTTAGCTTTATTATGGACTCCTGCATCACCTTTGATGGCAGTTTCTTTAGATGCATCTAATGCTTCTTTTAATCAGGTGTTTCTTCCAGCATTTGTAGTAAGTATTATTGGGTTATCACTAGCTACAATTTTCAATCATCCTGGTGGAGTAAAACGGGCGACTGAGCTAATTATGTTTACATTTTCTACCAAAAGCGAAGATAAACCTGATGAATCACATCCACCTGAACTTTTGAAAGCTTTTGGTTCAGGCAAAACAAAAGCACTTATAGTTATTTTATTAATGTTAATAGTACTATTAGTTACTTTAGAACAATTGTCTGATTTTGGTATGTTAGATCTTATTATAGTAGTAGCTGTAATCTTTTCATTTATTTGGTGTTTAATAATTAATAAAGGACAGCTTTATTTAAAAAAAGCACGAGAACTGTTTTATGATTCATTACCACGATATAGTAACCAAGCTTCATTATTTTTAAGTGCTGGCTTTTTTGCAGGTGCTATTGGTAAAGCAGAAGATTTAGTAGCTGGAGTTTTAGAAGGATTAATTGTTGGTATAGGAAGCTTAGGTATCTTGTACTTAATACCTGTTGTCATCATTGTAACAGCTATTGCAGGTGTACATCCACTAATCTCTATTATTATATTAGGAGAGGGCTTTGGTGCTATGGATGGTGTAGTTTCGAATGAACTGTTAGGTTATTCATTTTTATTAGGAGGATCTCTCGCTCTGTTAATTTCTCCTTTTTCAGCTGCTACTTTAATTACTGCAGACTTAGTACACAGAGCACCATTTAAAGTGGGTGTAGTTTGGAATGGGTTATTTGGTGTATATGTGTTAATAGTAGGACTGCTTATATTAAGTTTTTTAGCAGTAACTGGATAACTTATGTTTTAAAATTTTTTTTAGGAGGTATCGATTATTGGGTGAAGTAACAAGGTTTGAAGAGTTATCTGAAGAGGTCTTAAAATTGGGTTTTTAAGAATAATCCAACCACTGCAACATTTGTTAGAATTCATTATTATGATAGTGAATTAGAAGATCGATCATTTGAAAAAATGCTGAAAAAATACCAAGATTAAGGGATGATGTCTTAAAGGAGTCAGAAAAAATACTGCAAGTATTAACTGAGTTTATGGAGTACTTAAATAAATTAGAAAAAGAAGCTAGTGGTGATTTTGCAGTAGGTAGTGAACTTTTTAATGAACTTTTAGCTGAAAAATTGAATAACCTAAATCTTGGACTTTTTTACCCCACATTTGTTGCATTGCTTAACTTTCGTTGAAATTTTAGAATATGTTGCCGGGATAAAAGGTTCTGAAGTAGTAAAAGTAGATAGATTTTATCCTAGCTCTAAAGTCTGCAGCGAATGCGATACTATAAACGAGAATTTAGAGCTAAAAGACAGAACGTGGATCTGTAGCCATTGCAATACAACTCAAGATTTAAATGCAGCAATCAATATACAAAGGGTTGGGGCATCAACCCTTGGGTTAGGAAATGTAAGACCTGCTAACACAGAGGCTGTTTCTGTTTGACCCCAGAATCCCACTGTTTTAGCTGTGGGAGTATGTCAATGTGAAGAATTAATGGAACAGCTAGGTTATATTAATGATCTTAAAACAAAACTAAATAGATTAAAGGATCAAGTTTGGAGAGCTGCAAGGATAGTAGTAGATGTAAGTTTGCATACAAAAAGAATGTCTATTGAAAAAGCTGTAGATTATATAGTAGAAAATGCATTACTAGAAAAAGAAAGTGCAGAAACTGAGGTAAGACGTTATACTCAAACACCTACTCAACCAATGAGTTATTTAATAGGTAAATTAGAGATTTTGAAAATAGTTAATGAATATAAAGAAAAGCATGGTGAAAATTTTGATTTGAAAGAATTTCATCATAAGCTTTTATCTTATGGAACTATCCTTCCCCCCAGCACTTATAAAAGAAATTTTGTAAATTAGTTCTTGCTTAAATGCTAGCAAGTAATGTAAAATATAATTAGTGAATTAGAAGAGTTTGTTAGTCAGGTATTACATGTCATGAAAATGTAACATGGTAGCGCCCCCTAGAGGGCAAAACATTGGGTTAAATACGGTGTCTTGTTCTCTAAGGCGCACCACTAAAAAGTATTAATACGGCTTTTGGCCTTTGTCCAAAGCCGTTTTTTTATATAATATAAGGTGTAGAACTAATACATAAGGAGTTGAAAAGTAAAAGTGAAAATTTCAAGTAAAGTAACTTATGCTGGACTATTTATTGCAATTGGTGTATTGTTACCTATGATATTTCACCTAGTTGGTGTTGGAGGGACAATAATTCTACCAATGCATATTCCTGTTATAATGTCAGGTTTTTATCTTGGAGGTCGATATGGCCTATTGGTTGGTATGATAACACCAATAATAAGTCATTTAGTGACAGGGATGCCACCAATAACACCTGTTCCGATGCTTTATATAATGATTTTTGAGTTAGGTGGATATGGATTTCTAACAGGCTTAATATTTAAAAATACTAACAAGATCAGCTACTCTTTATTAGGTGGAATGGTTGGAGGACGAATTATAGCAGGGATTGTTGTTTGGTTATTATCTTTATTATTTGGGTTTAGTAATTTAGCCTCTCCGATTATATTTGTAGGAGGAGCCGTTATAACTGGATTACCAGGGATAATCCTACAATTAATCTTAATACCATTAATTGTACCTCGTACGGTTGATAATCATACGATACAACAGGAGGGTAATTATGGATACTAAAACCTTTTTTGATAATGCTTCCGAATATTGGGATGAAAAAATCTACCATGATAAATCCCAGATCACTAGGTTTCTAAGTGAAATAGACTTTTCAAATAAACAAAAGATTTTAGATGTTGGTACTGGTACTGGTATTATGTTAAATTACATACTTCCGAAAGTATCACAAAACACATCTATAATAGCTGTTGATCTATCTTCAAAAATGATAGAAAAAGCTAGAGAGAAATTTACAGACCAAAGAGTAATATTTAAAAATTTAGATGTCGAAAGGGATTATATAGAAGATGATTTTGACCTGATCCTTTTATATTCAGTATTTCCTCATTTAGAGAAGAAAGATAAAGCTTTAAAGAGATTTTCAAAATCTTTAAATCCTGGTGGACTAATTTGTATTATGCATTCTAAATCTAGAGAAGAAATCAATAATATGCATACAAAACTTGGAGAACCAGTATCAAATCATTTCTTACCACAAATTGAAGATTTAGAGAACATGGCAATAGATAATAATTTTAAGGTATTAAAATCTATATCTGATGAAAAAGGATATTTCTTTTTAGCTAAAGCTAATATTACATAAAAGGAAGAGGAGTGTTTTAATGGCTCAGGGTATTATATTTTCAATTGTAGCTGGCGTTTTTGTATCACTACAGGGAGTTTTTAATGCGAGATTAAGTGATGAGATTAATTTGTGGCACACAAACACTTGGGTCCATGGTACAGGTTTTGTAGTTGCCTTTATCTTATTAATGAGTATTGAAGGTACCCCAAACTTCAATTCTATTACTACTGTAAAACCTCACTATCTATTAGGTGGAGCAATGGGAGCTGTAATTGTTTTTAGTGTCATGAAAGGGATAAGTGCTTTAGGAGCAAGTCATTCAGTAACTATATTGTTAGTAACACAAATAATTGCAAGCTTACTAATAAGTTTACTTGGACTGTTTGGTGATCCTATTATAAAATTATCAATTCCAAATATAATTGGTTTAATAATGATGGTTGTTGGTGTTTTAATGTATCAATTGTTCTAAGACCATAAATTCAAATTATGAGTAATAATTAGAAAAGTCGCAGAGGGTAAAATCTGCGACTTTTTTGTTCATTTTTTAGTGTTGTTCAAGATACTGTTCTAATGTGACACCTTTTTCTGATATTTTTTGAGCATGTTCTTCACCTACATATCTTAGGTGCCAAGGCTCATATATGTATCCAGTTATATGCTCTTTACCTTCAGGGTATCTGATAATAAACCCGAAATCAGGTGCGTTTTCAATTAACCACTGTCCTTCTTTAGTCTCACCAAATGACTGTCTAAGGCCAAAGTCTACACTAGCACTACTTACATCCATTGCTAGCCCAGTTTGATGCTCACTTTGACCTGGTCGAGCACTAAATTTATTAGCTTCTTCTTCACCATTTTGTTCTACATAATTATTGAAAATTCTTCTTTGTGTTTCATAAGAACGATAACCAGAAACACCTATAATTCCAATCTGTTCTTTTTCTGCACATGAAAACAAATCTTCTAAAGATCTAGCTGCTTCTTCTCTCATATATCTTCTTTCTCCCTCATCAACAATAAAGGGAATATTAGGTTCTACAAGATCAGGTGGAGTAAAATCAGAAGGTAAATTGAATTCTTTGTTAACTAATACAAGCTTGTCCAAAACATTAGTAACAATTTTTTCACCTTCAGGGTCTTTTTCTAAAGATTCTTCATGTTCTTCAATATGTTCAGCTAATTCTTCTGAATAATTGTCTTGTTCTTCTTCGGTATCTTCATCTTCAGGGTTATTTGGCTCATCTTTGGTATTTTCATTCTGATTATTTTCTTCGTTTGATTTATTATTAACAAGTTCATTGTCACTAGGGTTTTCAGATGGGGGATTATCTTCAACAGTATTTTCGTCTTCTTCAATGACTTCTTCTGCTTCATTTTTTAGATCATTAAAAATTTCAGTAATTTCTATAGATCTAGCATAAAAACCTAAAGAAAATACTGTCCCAAAAAGAATCATAAAAAATATCAGTTTATTTTTTTTCTTCATATCATTTCCTCCTAAGATTAGAGTTATATTTTAAGTCAAAATATAGATTGTATATATTATATAATTACATATAAAGAACCAAATTCCTGCATAGTTAGAAAAATCTCGACGAAGAAAATTATTAAAGAGCCACACATTGTGTGACTCTTTAATAGTTACTTTAATTTTGGACTGCTTCTTTAGCCAAAGTCCGTATAGTTGCAGGTTTTAACACAATCAAAGTTAAGTAAGAATAAATTGGTATACTTATGAGTTGGCTGATAGCATTTCCAGCCATAGTGTACCAAAGAGGAAGTCCAAATAGACTGTATAAGAAGAAAGATACTAATAGTACGGTTGTTATTATCTGTCCTAAGCCAATACCTACTGTTAGCTGAAAAAAGTTTGGGACGTCAGTATTTTTAGAAATCATTCTAATAACTAACACAGGTATTATTCCAGTAAGTGCAGCAGTTAGAGTAAAATGCGGCATATAAGGTCCCATAGGCATAACTAAATAGCCTACTAGATCACTAACTACCCCTACAACACCTCCTGCTAATGGTCCTAATAAAATACCTGCGATAATTACAGGAAGGCCACCTAGACCAATTTTAATCCCTGCAATACCTCCAAATGAAATTGTAAATCCTGATGTTACAAAACTTAAAATGATGTTGATCGCGGCTAATAAAGCCATAGTTGCAAGTGCATGCGGACTACTTAATAATTTTTTCATAAAAAAACCTCCTTCCATAAAATTAGTGTGGTAGTCTACCACACCTAAGGAACGAGGTCTGTCTTCCTTATAGATGTAGTAGCGAACGCGGTGATCTAACGCAGCTTAAAAAGCTTTCGTCTAAGGGCAACGTTCCATCCCTTACCACTTAACGCAGAGCACCTACTCTACCACGAGATTTAATATTAATTACACTGTAACACATTTTGTAATATTTCACAATAAGTTTTAAAAATATTCAGGCATTAATCTGTGTCAAAAGTTTCAATTAATGTGTTCCCTCTAACTACTGAAACAGTATAATCGTTATCTATGGTGATGTCTGGATAGTCATTTCGCCAAGTATCTTCTGTATAATATTCTTGTTGTTGTATTCTAACATGTCTTCCTATTCCTAAGGGGTCACTTTCATATTCTTGTAATTTTTCTAAAATCCTTTGTGTATTATTAACAAAATCTTTAGCTACTAAATCAGAAATAAGATCAAAAATTTCTTCGTCAACTATTTCTACACCTGGTATTTGTAATTCATCAATATTTACTGTAACATCTTTTTCAATGGTTACAGAAACTTCTTTATCATTGTAATCAACATTAAAGTCTATACTAGAACTTTGGATAGTGTATTTAACTAATCCTTCATTACCTTCAATAGAAATATTACTTGAAAGACTAGGCGAAGTTTCACGAAACAGCATATTAGTTAATAACTTTCCTTTTTCATCTTCTAGAGTAGTTGCAATATTTCCCTCTTCATCTAATACGGCAACTCCAGCTATAAAAGGTGTTTCAATTTCACCCTCAACTTTTAAATCAATTATAGGTAGAAAACCGTCTCTACCTTCAGTTAATATTGCTGTCCATAAATCATGTAGAGTAATTCTTGGTATTAAATGATCAGTAGCTCCTACTTCTAACATATCTTTTAAAAAAATTGCAATTCTACCATCTTCAGGAGGGTGCTCATATAATACATCACGGGCTTCACCTGGATAATAGGAAACAAGTGCATTTGCATTTACTTCAGGAATTTTTCTGATATCTTGAACTATTTGAGATAAATTTTCTTCTGATAAAGTTTCGCCAAATAACATAGTTTCTACCTTTCCAAGCGCAATCGTTCTATTACGATGTTTTTGCCAATTATCTAAAGCTCCAGACACTCCATAACCTTGTACTGACATAACGCGAATGGGGTCTTCAGCTTCTTCAGCAAATAATGGGTTTGATGTGGTTAAAGTAATTAAATTTTCCTCTTCTGGTTCAGAATCAAAACTCATAGCTAAGATTACAGCTAATTCATCAACTATTTGATGGTCATCTACACAACCTGTGAAAGTGATTAATATTATAAGCAAAATTAATATTTTATACATCTGCTACTCCCCTTAACTTAGCAACTATAATCAAGATAATAGGGGTAAAAAGTACAAATATTCCCCCATAAAAAGAGATGTGTTCTGCAATTTCTGAAGCCTGTGCGAGATTTTTTGGATAGAGTGAGACAAATAGAATAATGACCCAAGAAAAAAGTGCCCATTTATCATGAAAATTCTTATTAGTAAGATGAGCTAGAGAAAAAGTTGCAGCAAAGTATTTTATAGAAGTCACTAATATTATCTTTATAAGCCAAAAATGTATAAAAGTAGTATCTACACGTTCTACGACTACTAGTTCGATAATCTTTAAATACTCTATAAAAGGCCAGTATGTTAACACTAGTTGTTTTAATCCCATCATCATTAAAGTTACTAGAAAAATAGAGGTATATATAAATCCAGCACTCATTACTGCTATACTAGTTAACCTAGTGGCAGATTCTTGTTTATTTAGATAAGGGAAAAAAACCAAAATGATTTCAATACCTAAAAAAGCTAATATAGGTTCACGTATAGCTAAAACAGGGGTAGTGACACCCTGTTCAAATACTGGTAAGATATTTAAATACTCTGTAATCGAAATGGGAACCCAAAAAAGTACAAATAACGGAGCTGTAAAGAATAGCACCAATTCACTAAATCTGGATAGTGTAGCTAACCCACAGCGAGCTATATATACAACAACAGGTAGTATTAGGATTAATGAAAATATAAGAGAATAGGTAATATCTAAATAAACATAAGCTATTTCAAGAAAAATTCTTAAAACTATCCCTGATAAAGCAAAAGCGTATAAGGAGTATATTATAATAAGCACTGATCCTAGAAACTTTCCTAATACTTTTCTACTTGACTCTGCTAGAGTTTTATCAGGAAATAGCCGAGCATAGTAAAGACATAAATAAGAATAGATTAGAACACAAAAAGTAGCGATTAAAATTGTGATCCAACCGTCTCTACCAGCTTCAGTAGCTACTTCTCTAGGAAGTGTAGTTACTCCTACACCTACCGTCATACCTAGAAGTAATGTGATCCACTGAAACTCGCTGATATCTCTTTTCTCATGCTTATTCAATCCTCTTCCTCCACTCCTTTCTGTCGTCTGACATTTTTATTTACAGAACCAGTAGGACGTTTTCTCATCCATCTTAAAGGTGTTCTGTAAATGGTGTCTCGCTGTTCTGAAGCTTTTAATGGTGCAACTGGTTGTAAAAAAGGGATTCCAAAACTATAAAAATTACACAGGTGAACTGCAATTATAATCCAAGTAATTACAAACCCAAACCCTCCAAATGCGCCAGTCATAAGTAGTAACGGAAATCTTAGTAATCTTACAGCAGATGCCATAGAATAGTTTGGAATTGCAAAACTACCTAGCATAGTGGCTGCGGTGAATATAACCAAAGCTGGGCTTATAAGCTCTGCATCAACTGCTGCATCACCGATAACTAAAGCTCCTACAATTCCTATTGTTTGACCTATAGGACCTGGTAGACGTAAACTAGCTTCACGTAAAAATTCTACCATTGACTCTATTAATACTACCTCTAAGATTGGGGGAAATGGAACTTCCTCTCTAGCTTGAGCGGCTGCAAAAATTATATCAACTGGTATTAATTCGTAGTGAAATGTAGTTAATAATATATATAAAGAAGGTAAACAAGTAGCAACAAAAAAGCTACTAAATCTTAAAAGTCGTTGTACAATAGTAAAAATGTATCTGTTATAATAGTCCTCTGGTGTATGAAAAAACTCTATCATAGTTACTGGTACAATCAAGGCAAATGGTGTATTATCAGTTAATATAGCCACTTTTCCTTCTAATAAATGTCCTACAACTTTATCAGGTCTTTCAGTATCAAGAATCTCAGGAAAAATAGAAATTGATCGTTCTTCAATTAATTCTTGGATATAACTACTTTCTAAAACTCCATCAATATCTATTTTATTAACTCTGTTCAATACTTCCTCGATAACCTTTGGATCAGCGATATTCTCACAATAAGTTACAGCTATATCTGTTTTTGTTTGTCGTCCTACTTTTAAATGTTGAATTTTAAAATCACGTGTTTTCAACCTTCTTCTTAATTGTGCTGTATTGAACCTTATAGTTTCTGTAAAACCTTCTCTTGGTCCTTTGATTGACTGCTCATTTGCCGGTTCTTCTATTCCTCTAGATTCCCATTCCCTAAGGTCAATTGTAAAACCCTTATCAAGTCCGTCTACAATTACAGCAGTCTGTCCAGCTAAAATATCATTAATTAGTTCATTGAACTGTGTCTTTTCTTCTACCTCAGTACTTGTAGTGAATAACCTTTCTCTTACAGTTTCTTTTGATATTTTTTTTGAATATGTTTCATTAGGGGCGTGATTACTTAAAGCTTTGATGACATCACGATTTAACATATCTTCATTTACTAGCCCATCTACAAAGACTGTAAGTATAGTTATATTTGAATCAGAAATTTTAATCTTTCGAAAATCAATATCATCGCAATTTTCAAAGACTTGCTTCAAATATTTATGATTATCTTTAAGATTACCTTTAATCTTTTTCCTGCTTTCGTTACCACTATTTGGTTGGTTTAGTTTGGAGGAAACTTTTTTTTTATGATTTTTTGTAAAAATTTCATTACCACTTTGAAAGTACCTCCTTATTCATAATCTATAATCATTTTTACCAATTTGAGAAAAAGTATGCATTTTTTTGATATGTCCCTTGATCTTTAGTTTTAAAAGTGGGTACTGATCTAAGTAAAGCCCAGGTATAAGGATGTCTGGGGTTAAAAGAACACAGGAGTATTTTAATGGTTATATAATAACTTTAGGAGGACTGATTAAAGTGAGTAACAAATTATCCGTTTCTTTGTTAGCTTTAATTATAGTTGTTTCATTAATGAAATTATTAACCTGGAAGAAGAGCTAGAAAATAAGAAAGAAACGGTACAAATTAAAGAAGATAAAATTCAAGAATTAGAAACAGAAATATCTGAAATGGAAAATCCCAGAACTTATGAATTAAAAATGGAATAGTACCAAATTTTTTTAGAGGCAGCTTTAGAAAGATTAGATGAGGGAGAAATTAGAGAAGTTGCAGAAAAAGGTTATCAGTATAGTATGGGGATTACGATTGAAAGGGAAGGTCAAAGAAATACCTTCAGATGGGAAAGTAGAAATTAATAATAAGAATTTTTCTATAACCATTGACGAAGCAGCTCCATTCACATTGGAAGGACTTGACGAAAATTTTAAAGAAAAGGTGAGGGCTAATAGACTGGAACAAGAGATAGATCAAGAAGAAAGTTCACCTTCCCCCCCCCCACTCAGGATGGTTAGATGTTAAAACAGAAGGTGTAGAATATGGATACAGGATTGGTTCAGGCGGGGGAGAACTTTACATTCTAGAATTTAAGGAAGTACCAAAAGATGAGACGGTAAAAATCAAAATTGTACCAGAACTTAAATAGCGATTAGGTCTGGAAACTAACATGCTAGAAATTGAAGTTTTAGAAGATTAATTTAAAGCGAGTTTTACTCGACAGGTCTTATAATCCATGTATAATATCTAATATCTGATTTATGTGCCTTAAAGCGGTAGCTAATTGCTATCGCTTTATTTTTTTAATTATAAAATCTCTAAAATTTAATTGTACACCTATTTGTACAAACTCATGCTTCGTACACTGAGTTAGAACTTGCGTTGATAGGGGACAAGACGGCGAAATGAATTAAATTCTGAAGCATGTTTACCATTTGTAAAAATTGATAATAATAAAGGGTGAAGGGGTTTAAATTATGATTAAAATGATTTTAAAGTTAAGCATATGCGGGTTTTCTACTAAAATCATTTTGGGCTAATAATGCTATTTTTCAGCTACGAAAGCAGGAATGTTTTGTTATTTATAGAATGAAAACACCATTACATATTATTTAAAAATAAAGAAACCACTGATAGGGGATGATTTAGAAGTAAAAGATATTGAAGAAGAAATCAAGATTTAAATGAGGTGAGGATGATTATGAAGCTGACTTTAGAAAAAGTAAAGGTTGATGATTTAGTTTTGGGTGGTAACACCATGATTAGCGGCACCACTTTAACCGTGAACAGAGACGAAATCATAGAAAAAATTAAGGAAGATGGACGGATTGCTAAAGTAAATATAGACACTGCGAAGCCAGGCGAATCTGTCCGCGTAATTTCTGTAAGAGAGGTGATTGAACCTAGAGTAAAAGTAGACGGTACGGGGGAGATGTTTCCCGGTATGATAGGCAAGATAGGCAGTGTCGGGGAAGGTGTCACCAAAGTATTCAAAGGTGTCACGGTAGTAACTACAGGAAAAATTGATGGGGTTAAGGAAGGCATTATAGATATGTCTGGTCCGGGAGCAGAGTATACACCTTTTTCTTGTACGAATAACCTTGTACTGGACTGCGAACCGATTTCTGGATTGGATAGCCACCAATATGATGAGGCCTTACGGTTGGCTAGTCTGAAAATTGCCCAGTATATCGGTGAAAAATGTCAAGAGGCAACAGCACAGGAGAAAGTCGTTTATGAAACCCTACCTGTAGAGCAACAAAAACAAAAGTACCCGGAACTGCCTAAGGTGGGTTACGTCTACATGCTTCAAAGCCAGGGACTCCAACACGATACGTATGTCTATGGTGTGAATGCCAAAGAAATACTACCCACTTATATTTATCCAACAGAAGTCATGGACGGTGCTATTGTCAACGGAAATAGTATTATAGCTTGCGACAATAACACCACCTACCATCATTTGAATAACCCCATCATTGAAGATTTATTTGAGTGTCACGGCAAAGAAATTAATTTCTGCGGCGTAATTATCACCAATCAGAACGTTACCCTGGCGGGCAAAGAGCGATCTTCAAATCATACAGCAAAATTGGCAGAGCAATTTGGATTTGATGGTGTCATTATTTCAAAAGAAGAGTACGGAAACACGGACACCGATTTGATAATGAATTGCAAGAAGATTGAAGAGAAGGGGATCAAAACGGTACTTGTAACAGATGAGTACGCAGGAAGGGATGGTTCTTCCCAATCCCTAGCAGATGCTGACCCGCAAGCGAATGCTGTAGTGACTACCGGAAATGCCAACGAAACGATCATGCTACCCCTTATGGATAAAGTGATTGGTGAAACCGATTCAACGGATCGGGTTGCAGGTGATTTTGAAAGTAGCCTCAAGCAAGATCAGAGTATCGAAGTAGAGATACATGCCATTATAGGGGCAACCAATGAATTAGGTTTTAATAAGATGGGAGCAACTGAATCCTAAATATCCATTTGGACTCGAAAGATGATAGATTATTGTTCACTGTAGCGGTAGCTATTTGCTATCGCTTTAATATTTTTATCCAAATCAACAATAAACTTTAACAGAACCATTAATTAAGGTTTAGTACCGAATATCTTGTTCATTTATTGTTTATTACATGCTTATCTATTTCAGTAGCTTTTATGACAGGTTGTACTCCAGAGGAATACAAAGTTGAGGTACAAGCTGTTCCTGAAAAAGTTGAAGAAATTAAAGTGAAGACACTTAGAAAAGTAAGTTTACGAAAACTATTGCAAAAAAAATCAAACCCTGGTATAAATTTGTGGGTTTGATCAATTATAAGTCAGTATTAAACAATATGACAAGCTACGTAATGATCTTTTTCAATTTCTTTTAATTTAGGGGTTGTACACTCGCAAATACTTTTGACATTTGGACAGCGAGAAGCAAATCGACATCCATCTTTGGGGTTAATTGGGCTAGGAATTTCTCCGTCCATTTTAATTCTTCTACTACTCATTGGGTTCTCTAAATCTATACTTGGTATAGCAGATAAAAGTGCCTTAGTATAAGGATGCTTTGGGTCTTTATACAATTTTGCGCTTGAAGCTAATTCCACTAAATTGCCTAAATACATAACTCCCACTCTATTAGAAATATATTGAACCATTGATAAATCGTGCGCAATAAATAGAAAAGTTAATCCTAATTCTTTTTGAAGCTTCATCAACAATTTAACAATTTGTGATTGAATGGATACATCTAAAGCGGAAATTGGTTCATCACATACAATGAACTCTGGGTTTACTGCTAAAGTTCTAGCAATACCAATTCGTTGCCTCTGCCCACCTGAGAACTCATGAGGAAACCGAGAAGCGTGTTCTTTATTTAAACCAACTAAGTCAAGGAGTTCATAAATTTTTTCTGTTTTTTCTTGGCCATAATATAGTTTTTGAACATTAATTCCTTCAGCTATAATATCACCAACTGTCATTCTAGGATTTAAAGAGGCATAAGGATCTTGTAAAATAATTTGTGCTCTCTTTTTAAAGGATTTCATCTCTTTTCTATCTGCTTTGTGTACATTTAATCCGTCAAACCATACACTTCCGGAAGTGGCCTCGTATAGTCCTAGGATCGTTCTTCCAAGGGTAGTTTTACCACAACCTGATTCACCGACTATTCCTAGGGTTTCATTAGGATATATGTCAATTGAAACATCGTCTACAGCTTTCAGAGTTCGATTTCTTTTTAAAGTGAAGAATTTACTTAAGTTTTTTACTTTAATTAATGGTTCCTTCATCAAATCACCTTCCTTATGCTTTTAGGAATATCAACTTTAGGAGCCATCGGGTGGTTTAACCAACATGAAACAAAATGAGTATTAGTTAAGGAATCATGTTGGGGTTTTGATTTTTTACATATGTTCATAGCATATTCGCACCTTGCTGCAAAAGCGCAGCCAGAAGGAGGGTCTAACAAGTCAGGCGGTGTTCCTCCTAATGAATACAACGTCCCTTGATCTTTAGTTTTAAAAGTGGGTACTGATCTAAGTAAAGCCCAGGTATAAGGATGTTTGGGGGAATTAAAAACTTCTTCTTTTGTTCCTCTTTCGACAATTTCACCTGCATACATCACCTGAATTCTATCTGCAACCTCTGCTGCGATACCTAAATCGTGAGTGATTAACATTACTGCAGTATCTAACCTGTCTTGCAATTCTTGTATTAGTTCTAAAATTTCTGCTTGAATTGTAACATCTAAAGCTGTAGTTGGTTCATCTGCTAAAAGAATTTGTGGGTTACAGGCTAAAGCTATTGCAATGACAACCCTTTGTCTCATACCTCCTGAGAACTCATGGGGATATTGTTTAATTCTTTCGTTTGCATTAGGTATTTTAACTAGTTTTAAAATATCAACAGTCTTCTTTAAAGCTTGCTTTTTGTTCATGTCTTGATGAATAATAAGGCTTTCAGCTATTTGTTCTCCCACTGTCATAGTAGGGTTTAAATAACTCATGGGATCTTGAAAAATCATTGATATGTCTTTGCCACGAAATTTTCTTATTTTTTTTTCATTCATAACTGTAAGATCTTTCTCTTGAAAAACCACCTTTGAAGACGATCCTAACTCAGTGATATTTTCCGGTAGTAGTTTTAAAATAGATTTAGCCATCACGGTTTTTCCACAGCCTGATTCACCAACAACTACTAATGTTTCACCTTTGAACAAATCAAAAGATACTCCTCTTACAGCTTTGATTTTACCTGCGTATGTATTAAAAGATATTTTTAAATCTTGTACTTCTAAAATTTTTTTCATAATTTACCCCCCTTATTTATTCTCTCAATTTAGGGTCTAATGCGTCTCTTAACCCATCACCTAAGAGCTGGAATGATAGCATTGTTAAGCTAATCAGCAATGCTGGAAAGAACAATTGATAAGGATAAAACATCATATGTTGTTGTGCACTAGATGCCATAGCTCCCCAACTCGTCATTGGTGATTGGACTCCAAGTCCTATATAAGATAAAAATGCTTCTCCAAAAATAAATGAAGGTATGTCAAAAGTTGCTGCTACAACCATTACCCCAATGGTATTTGGAATTAGGTGTTGAGCAATGATTCTAACTGGGCTTGTCCCTAATGCTCTAGCAGCTAATATATATTCTTGTTGTTTGATTTGCAAAACTTGTCCCCTTACTAATCTCGCCATATGACACCAACCTGTTATGGTCATAGCAATTATTAATGAAAGTAAGCCTTGACCAATAATAAGAGAAACTAAAACCACAACAACTAAATAGGGGATACTGACTAATGTTTCTACTATACGCATCATAATATTATCTACTTTACCCCCAAAGTATGCAGAAATGCCTCCGTAAGTAAGTCCAATTATGATATCTATAATAGCTCCGATAATTCCAATACCGATAGAAACTCTTCCACCCATCCAGACTCTTGTAAAAATATCTCGTCCTAAACTATCAGTTCCAAACCAATGTTCTTTAGAAGGAGGTTCATTATTATTTGAAACTTCACCGATGTTATACTCATACGGTGTTAAATAAGGTCCAATTAAGCACATTATTATGATAAAAGAAAGTATGCATAATGCAACAATAGCAACTTTATTTTTTTTTAAACGCCTCCATGCATCTTGCCAATAAGTAGTACTTGGCCTTGAAATACTTTCACTTAGACATTGTGTTTGTTCTAAAAATTGAAACTCATTTTTAGTTAGTTGGTCTTTTTCAATATTATGTGTACTCATACTATACCTCCTATGAATCATTAGATACCTGAATTCTTGGGTCTATAATAGCATACAAAATATCAACTATAACTAATGAGAATATGTAAAGGGAAGCAATAAAAATAGTTTGTCCCATAACCATTGTGTAATCACGATCAATGACCGAGGTCACAAAATAAGCACCAAGGCCAGGTATAGAAAAAATTCGTTCTATTACAAATGATCCTCCAAAAATCATAGCTAATTGTGGACCTAATAGTGTTACAATTGGTAAAATGGCATTTCTTATAACATGTTTTCGAATTATACGAAATCTAGAAGCACCTTTTGCTTGAGCAGTTAATATATAGTCCTGATGAAGGACATCTAGACTATTAGCCCGCATGTATCTTGCATACCTAGCTAGAGGATGAAAGCACAAAGCAATAGATGGGAGGATAGTATATTCGAAGCCACCCCAACCTGTTGTGGGTAACACTCCCCATCGAATTGCAAAAAAGTATTGTAATACTGAAGCTACAACAAAACTAGGGATAGATATTCCTAATATCGCTATAAACATGACAAAGTAGTCTGGCCAGTTACCTCTGTTAATAGCTGCGATAACCCCCAAAATGACCCCCAAAGTAACACCAATAAAAATAGCTTGGACCCCAAGTCTAGCCGAAATAGGGGCATAACTTATTATTGTGTCAGTAACACCTCTTCCTCTATAACTCAAAGACTCTCCTAAATCTTGGTCAACAATTACATCCTTCCAAAACTGTTTATATTGCATAGGGATTGATTGGTCAAAACCATACTGCTCAAAAACTTGTTGTCTTTGTTCTTGGGGTAATTCTTCTGTCATTCTTTCAATTGGATTTCCTGGTATAACTCTAACTAGTATGAAAGTTAGTGTTGTTACAATTAATAATGTCAATACTGCATATGCAAATCTTTTAGCAATAAATTGTATCATAATAGTCCCCCTTTCAAATTTGTGAAGTAATTAACGACATACACCAACAATAGTAACATTGAACAAGCACTTTTTGTAATTGTTTATGTCTATACTTGTAGACTAAAACATAGAAAGTTACGATTTGTTGTGTACTTTGAAGCGTGTTATATTTAATCTAGTTTTGTTATAACAATCACATAAATCAAATTAAAAAAGGGGGCCTAATTTATGAGCAAGAAAAATGTTTTTGTAGTTTTACTATCAATGCTTTTTGGAAGTTTATTACTATCAGCATGTGGTGGTGAAGCTGATACTTCTGAAACAGACCAATTAGACGAAGTAGAACAGGTGCTAAACCTTGCATTAGCGGGAGAGCCGGAATCACTAGATGTGGCTAAAGGGTCGGATAATAACTCTGCCCAAGTATTAATGAGGGTGATGGAACCTTTAACTAGGTTAGAAGTAAATGAAGAGGGTGAAACAGTAGTTGTTCCTGGAGCTGCTAAGTCATGGGAAGTTTGTGATGATGGATTGGAATGGACTTTTCATTTACGTGATGCTAAGTGGTCCGATGGTGAGCCATTAGTTGCTGAACATTTTGAATATGGAATAAAAAGAATTCTTAATCCTGAAACTGCATCACCAAACTCTACATTGTTAAATCCTATAAAAAATGCATCCAAAGTTTCTCGTGGAGAGTTAGCTGTCGAAAAAGCGGGCGTTGAAGCTACAGATGATAAGACTTTAAAAATTACTCTAGAAGATCCTGTTCCATACTTTTTAAGCTTAACGACAGGGAGAGCTATCATCCCACAAAGAGAAGATATTATTGAAAAGTATGGATCCTCGTATGGTACACAAGCGGACAAGATAGTGTATTGTGGCCCTTTTAAGGTAGATGAATGGGTTCACAATAGTAGTGTTACTTTGTCGAAAAATGAAAAATACTGGGATAATGAATCTGTTAATTTAGAAGAAGTCAATTTAAAAATAATTAACGAAGAGAGTGCTTTAATGGGAGAGCTTCAGAATGGAAATATTGATATTGCTACTGCCGGAAGTATTGAATGGATAGAACAATTAGATGAACATGATAGTCTTAAAAGTTCTACTCAATTGATCCCTAGAACTTCCTATGTATTCATGAATCACGAAATTGAATTATTTTCTAACAGAAAAGTAAGACAAGCTTTCTCTATCGCCTTAGACCGCGAAGAAATTCAGGATAATATACATGATGGTATTAAGGAAGCTGCATATGGTTGGGTAGCTCCTCCAGTAGACATCGAAGAAGGTGTAAGTTTTCGAGATCAAGTCGGTACTGCTCCATTAAAAGAGCTGATTGATGAAAATAATGACCCTAAAGCTTTATTCGAAGAGGGATTAGAAGAGTTAGGGAAGGATCCAAACGATATTACAGTAACAATTATGTTACCTAGTGGTCAAGGAGAAGATTTCGCAGAATACTTACAACAAGTCTTTAGTGAAGAATTAGGCATAACAGTAGAGTTAGACCCAGCAGAATGGCCGGTATTTCAAGAACGTAACCGAGAATTAGATTATGAAATGGGCTTTAAATCTTGGGGAAGCCACTATAATGATCCTGCAGGGTTCTTAGATTTATGGCTGAGTGATAACGATACTGTTCCTATTGGTTGGGCATGTTCGGATTATGATGAATTGGTTCTAGAAGCTGCAGTAAGTATGTGTGAAGAAGAAAGACTTGAAAAGTTTAAAGAAGCAGAAAAATATTTATTAAAAGAAGAAAGTGCTATGATTCCTTATGCATATCATACTGAAAACTTATACAAGCATGAATATGTCAAAGGTGTTATGCAACCTGACTTTGGAATGTTGACAATTAGAAACGCTTATATTGAGAAGTAAACTAAAGTATTCTCAAGGACTGATTATTATAATATTAGTCCTTGAGATAATATCATTGAAACAATATTTTATTAAACGTTTAAAATTAGCGTAATCTAAGTAAATTATAATTTGAAAGGGGATATTAAAGTGAGAAAAAATTTATTGTTGTTAGTTCTAGTTTTAATAGGTGCTTCTATTTTAACTGCTTGTGGAGGAGAAGAAACAGATAAGTCAGATTCAAGTGAAGTGAGTGGAAAAAGTGAACAGGTTTTAAATGTATCAATTAACTCCGAACCCGATACATTAGATGTAGCAAGAGCCTCTGATGTTAATGGATATACAGTGTTAATCCAGTGTATGGAAAACCTAACGAGATTAGAAGTCGATGAAGAGGGCAATGATGTGGTGGCTCCAGGGATAGCTAAATCATGGGAGACATCTGATGATGGTTTAGAATGGACTTTCTATTTAAGGGATGCAAAATGGTCAGATGGAGAACCTGTAACAGCAGATGATTTTGTATACGGAGTACAAAGGACTTTAGATCCTGAAACCGCTTCTCCAATTGCTTCTCAATTAACACCAATAAAAAACGCTGAAGAAATTATTAACAATGAGTTAGATGTTTCAAAAGCTGGTATTGAAGCTATCGACAAAAAAACTCTTAAAATTGAATTAGAAAAACCTCAAGCACACTTCATTGACCTTACATATGATAGGATGTTCCAACCTCAGAGAAAAGATGTAGTTGAGGAACATGGTGAATCATATGGTACTGAAGCAGATAAACTAGTATTTAATGGACCTTTTGTTATAGATGACTGGGTACATAATAATATAATTACGTTATCTAAAAATGAAAAATATTGGGATAAAGATTCAGTTAATCTAAATGAGATTAATATTAAGATAATTGGTGAAGAGAGTGCCGTAATGGGTGAATTTATAAATAGTAATATAGACGTTGTTGATGCTAGTAGTGCAGAATGGATTGATAAATTGGACCAAGAAGATGGCTTAAATAAGTTGCGAGACCATCAAGTTAGAACTTCTTATATGTTCTTTAACCAAGAAAACGAATTATTCTCTAATAATAAAGTTAGACAAGCTTTTTCTATTGTTTTAGATAGAGAAACTATACAAAATGATATTTATCAAGATTTATATGAAGCAGCTTATGGATGGGTTGCTCCGCCAATAGATATTGGAGATGAAAATTATAGAGAGAAGGCAGGAGATCCAGTTAAAGATCTAATTGAAGAAAATCCTGAACCAAAGGAGTTATTAATTGAAGGTTTAAAAGAACTAGGTAAGAGTGAAGAGCCAAGTGATATTACAGTTGAATTAATGACACCAAGTCAAGAAGGTAGAGAATTCCCAGAATTTTTACAACAGCTTTATAATGAAGAATTAGGAATAAATATAGAAATAGACTCAGCAGAATGGCCGGTATTTCAAGAAAGAAATAGACAGTTAGATTATGAGATGGGATATAAATCAAGAGGAGGTTATTATAATGATCCTTTAACCTTATTAGACATTTGGGTTACAGGAACTGGAATAATTCCTACCGGGTGGTCTAATGAGAGATATGATAGATTAATAGAGAAGTCTTCTACAAGTATCGATAACGAAGAACGATTTGAGATGCTAAATGAGGCTGAACGAATTTTACTAAAAAAGGATGCTACTATAGCTCCATATTTATATCATATGAGAAACATTTATACTCATGAATATGTTGAGGGAGTTATGCACCCAGCATTTGGACCACCTTTATATAAATATGGTTATATTGATAAGTAATGATTCGGTAAAGTTTATATGAAAAATTAAATCTTTTGCTCGTTTTTAGGGACATAGAAAGAGTGATTCAGCTCTTGTTGGCTCGAGAGTGTAAAATAAACGGTGTAAACCTTCCGAAATGATGTATAAAAAAATAGAATGGGAGGTTTGCACCGTTATGAATTTAATAGACAAAAAAAAGTAAGAGAAATGATGAAACAAGGTAAACTAAAAGATGTAAACGACATTACCGAGAAAAGGAAACTACAAATAGTCGAAATGGAAAGAGAGAAAAACAACTAAGGTCAAATTATGGCAATATAGAAGTCGAAGTACCAAGAGATCGTGAAGGCGAATTTGAACCACAACTAGTGAAAAAGAATCAGAGAGATATATCAAGTATTAAGTATGTATGCAAAGGGTATGACGGTAAGAGATATACAAGCTCATTTACAAGATCTTTATGGCGTAGATGCTTCATCTACATTAATCTCTGGAATAACAGATAAAATAGTTCCTTTGATTAAAGAATGGCAAAATCGTCCATTATCAAGAGTCTATGCACATGTAGTCATGGATGCCGTTCACTACAAAGTGAGACAAGATGGTCGAATAGTGAATAAAGCAGCATATATGGCTATTGGGATTGATTTAGATGGTATGAAAGATGTCTTAGGTATTTGGATAGGAGAAAATGAAAGTTCTAAGTACTGGTTAAGATTATTAATGAATTAAAGAACCGAGGAGTAGAAGATATTTTAATTGTATCAATAGATGGTTTGAAAGGTTTTTCAGATGCAATACATGCTGTTTACCCAAGTGCAGAAATTCAAAGCTGCATAATTCACCAAATTAGAAATAGCACAAAGTGTATATCATATAAAGACCGAAAAGAATTTTGTAACGATCTTAAAAATGTTTATAGAGCACCGACTGAGGAAGTAGCTTTAACAGAGCTAGATAACCTTGAAGAAAAATGGGGAAGTAAATATGAAATATCAATTAGATCTTGGAGAGATAATTGGGACAAGCTCTCTGCTATGTTTAAAATCCCGAAGAAGTTAGAAAATTAATTTATACTAATAATTCTATGGAAAGCTATAACCGTCAATTGAGAAAAGTGACTAAATCAAAGAGCATCTTCCCAACAGATGAATCATTATTAAAAATGCTTTATCTTGCGATTATGGATATCACTAAAAAATGGACTATGAGAACAAAAAATTGGGCTCAGATACTGGGACAACTAAGCATTTATTTCGAAGGACGAATATGAGAAAATTTTTCTTTGGTAGTTGTATACTAGGAGTTCTTTACTCACTAGTTACCATATAACAACAAAAATGATAAATCGAGGGAGATGATCCCCTTATCTAAGGAACTCCCTCGATTTACCCATGATTTTATCCTGTAATTAAATTATTCTTATATGCATTATCGGAATGTTTACACCAATTACTTGACAGACTCCTTGGCTCAGCACCTAAAGATAGAGTAGAACTTATAGTCATGATGAAAAAAAAGTGGCTTTACCGCATTTAGGGTAAGAGGGATATTTATGAGGTTTATTAGGGCCTCTTCTATCTCCGCCCTCAGCTAGAGTCGGGTGCAACTGACGGAAACATTCTTTACATTGATACTTTTGATGACCATACTTATCAAAAGTATACTTATAAAACTTGTCAGAGTGGTTGTTATTGCATCTAGGGCACACAACTTTAGCCATGAATCAGTCTCCTTTATCCCTGAGGGTTTTTTTGGCCTAAGAACATTTTAACTCCGGGCCGGAGACTGATTCAAATATCATACAATTTAATAAACTTAAGTAGTATTAAGGAGGGTAAATTATGAAAAAGAAGTTTTTAATTTCTATTTTATCATTAATGATTTTAGTTAGCTTGACTTTATCTGCTTGTGATAATGATGAAAAAACATCAACAAATGGAGAAGTAGAACAGGAACTCAGTCTTTCGTTAGCAGGTGAACCGGAATCTCTAGATCCAGCTATAGGTTCAGATAATAATTCAGCTCAAGTAATAGAACGAGTGATGGAACCTTTAACTAGGTTAGATGTTAAAGATGATGAAACTGTAATTGTTCCAGGAGCAGCAAAATCATGGGATGTATGTGAGGAAGGGTTAGAATGGACCTTTCATTTAAGAGATACTAAATGGTCTGATGGTGAACCCTTACTTGCTAAACATTTTGAATATGGTATTAAAAGAATTCTTGATCCTAAAACAGCTTCACCAATGTCATCTTTTCTATATGATATAAAAAATGCTTCTGAAATTGCAAGTGGAGAACTAAATGTTCAAAAAGCTGGAGTAGAAGCAATTGATGACCACACATTAAAGATTAAACTAGAAAATCCTGTACCTCATTTTTTACATTTAACATCAGGAAGTACTATGACCCCACAAAGAAAAGACATTATTGAAAAATATGGTTCTTCTTATGGTACTGAATCTGATAAGTTAGTATTTACTGGTCCTTTTAAAGTTGATGAATGGGTCCATAATAACAATATTACGTTAGTTAAAAACGAAAATTACTGGGACAAAGATTCAGTTAAATTGGAAACTGTGAATATGAAAATTATTAACGAAGAGAGTGCTTTAATGGGTGAGTTAAAAAATGGAAACGTAGATGTTGCTACAGTGGAAAGTGCAGAATGGATAGAGGAATTAGATAAACACGATGATCTTAAAAGCTCTACTCAATATCTTCCGAGAACAGGCTATATTTTCATGAATCAGGAAATAGAACTTTTATCTAATCCAAAAATAAGACAAGCTTTTTCTGTTGCTATAGACCGTGAAGAGATTCAAGACAATTTTCATCAAAATGTAAATAGAGCTGCATATGGCTGGTTAGCACCTCCCATTGAGCTTGATGGTAAAAGCTTTCGAGAACAAGTTAGTATAGATCCTATCACGGAGTTGCTTCAGGAAAATCCTGATGCTAAAGCTCTTTTTGAAGAGGGATTAGAAGAGTTAGGAAAAGAAAAAGAACCTAGTGAAATCACACTTGAAATTATGCTACCTAGTGATAGGCAAGATTTTGCAGAATACTTACAACAGGTTTTTAGTAAAGAATTAGGAATTAATGTAGTATTAGATTCAACAGAGTGGCCAGTATTTCAAGAACGAAATAGAGAATTAGACTATGAGATGGGTTTCAAAGGAGCTCATGCACCTTATAATGATCCAAATTCTCTATTAGAAATATGGAAAACAGATGCTGATATCATACCTACAGGATGGTCATGTTCTGAATTTGATGAATTAGTCGATAAAGCGGCATTGAGCCTTTGTGAAGATGAAAGGTTTGAAAATTTCAAACAGGCTGAAAGAATTTTAGTAAAGGAAGAAAGTGTAATAATTCCTTATGTTTATTATACGGAGAATACTTACAAACAAAAATACGTCAAAGGGATTACACAACCAGACTTTGGTATGATGGGAATTAGAAACGCTTATATCGACAAATAAGGTGAGCTAAAAAGTTGTAACTAATATATACTAGATGTCTTGAATAGCAGAACAAAAAATTGGGTTTAAATATTGGACTATTAAGCATTTATTTTGAAGGATGGATATAAGAAATGAGGGAGAATATTCATTTCAAGGAAAAATCTTGACAAAATTTATCTTTTAAAACTAATAAAGCAGCGTGCAAATTATAAACTTTTTACACAAAAAATTGCATATCTCCCTAATGTGTAATAAATACCATCATATGTAAATAATTTCTTCCTTGTGAATTAATAAAATAAAAATAACCAACTGTCATTTCAATGCGACAGCTGGTTATTTTAATAAACTGTAAGTTTTAACTAAATTTCATTTCCCTAATGTTATTTATTTTGTAACTTAGAAACTAGTTCCTCACTAAAAGTTTGTAGAGGTCCTCTCAAACTATCCATTTTGCCCTCATCGGCATATGTAGCAAAATCATGTTTTAAAGGAAGTTTTGCAGTTAGATCCAGCCCTACTTCATAATTATTTTCGTCAACTTTGCTCTCCCCAAACACCTGTATTTTCTTGCCACAATCCGGACATTCTAAATAGCTCATATTTTCTACTATCCCCAAGACAGGCACTGATAGCATTTCAGCCATTCTATAAGATTTTTTGACAATTAAATCAACCACATCTTGCGGAGAAGTTACTATCACTATTCCTGACAGATCGATTTGCTGCATAACAGTTAAAGGTACATCACCTGTTCCTGGAGGTAGGTCTAAAATTAAATAGTCCAATTCACCCCAGGCTACATCTGTGTAGAACTGACTAACAGTATTGGCAATTAACGGTCCTCGCCAGATCACGGGATCATCCTTCTTTTCTGTAAGCACATTTATTGACATTACTTTAATACCATTTTCTGAAGATACTGGTAAAATATTTTCATCTTTATCAGCCATGGGTTTTTCGTTTTCAACACCAAACATTTTTGGAATACTAGGGCCAGTAATATCTGTATCTAAAACTCCCACTCTATAACCTTTTCCTTTAAGCGTAGAGGCCAACAAAGAACTTACAAATGACTTACCAACACCACCTTTTCCACTCATAACCGCTACAATGTTCTTGATACTAGAACCTTCATTTGTAGATAGTTTTTCCATACCCATTAGTGATACCCTCCTAAAGTAATTGAAATAATTCAATCTAATAGTGAATCTAAAAATAAAATTTTGGTATATGCTAATTTTATTTTAACCCTATATTTGGTATATGTCAATTACTTAAGTCCTAATTAGAAATTCTATTACTATATTACTTAATGTTGACACTCCACACGCCAGACTGTCTAACAATTAAGCAATAAAAAAGATGATATTAGCCATCGCTGTCGAATTTATTATAGTAAAGGAGTTGATGGCGATGGCATTTATTGAAAGTGCAGATAGAAATCAAATTAAGTTATTTTCAAATACATTAGATGACTATGTTACTGAAGATAACCCTGTAGAGTAATTGAAGCTTATGTTGATAGCCTAAATTTAGAAGAAATTGGTTTTAAAAGAAGACCAAGATATGAAACAAGTTATGGATGAAAAAGTTGAAAGTTACAAGTCTAGGATTGATCAACTTAATTCCCTCAAAAAGGAATTCAAAGACGAGGGAATAAAGCAGGTCTGTTTAACCGATCCTGAAGCTAAATCTATGAAGAATAATGGAAAATATGAAGTCTGTTATAATATGCAGGCAGTAGTAGATAACAAATATAAATTCTTGGTAAACTTTGAAATAGTAAATGATATAAATGATCAGAGTCAATTATCAAATATGGTAACAAAAACAAGGAGTATATTCAGTGATCAAAAAATTACGGCACTAGCAGATACAGGGTATTTTAATATGTCTGAAATACTTGGTAGAGCATTTAAAAATAGATGCGTATGGTCTTTTTCACACTCGATTGTACTCTATTAAAAAAATAGGGCTTTCATCCCACGAATGAAAGCGTGGGATGAAAGCCCTAATACTGTAAAACTAAGAAATTAATCATGTAAGATATAAATGTTGGTCTGCTAAAGTTGCCATTTTCAAGCTTTTTAAAGATTGATATAACAAAAAATAACATGGGTGTTTAAGAGTGGAAATATGAAGAACAAAGTGATCTATTTTATTTGTAACTTATATACAAAAAGTCCTTAATAACAGAACAAAAAATAGGACAAATACTGCAACAAGTGATTATTTTAAAGGACAGATAGTAAGGAAATCTTCTAACCTGTTCTTCCATAGCACCATCAACAGCTAATGTTCCGTTTTAATCAAATACAACATTTTCAATAAAATATTCTTCTCTACCTGGAATCTCAAGTCTTAATATATCCCTTTTATTGTATAATTGCAATTGCTCTTACTGGAGCTCCATCAGAATTTTGTGTTTTTAAGGGTAGACAGTAAAATGTAAAGCTATTTTCTAATTTCTCTAAGTTTGTTAAGTTTTCAATTATTAATAGTTTATTTTTTAAAAGTAAATGGTGGATAGGTAAATGGTCGTCTTGAGCTCTATCCATAGAAATAGCATCTACTCCAATTCCTTTAAGATTAAAGTTATCTATTAACCACTTTGCTGCTTTAGTAGTTAAGACGGGATAATCATGATAATAGTCATCTTTTCCCCATAATTTATTCCACTCAGTATTAAATAGTAGAAAATCAGCTGAAGATATATCTTGTTCATGATTTATTAAAATATCTTTAGAAATTTCATAATTACTTTTTACATTTATAACTGTTCCCTTTCCAATAAAATCATCTATATTGAAATCATCTAATGATATATCATCTTCAAAAATATGTGAGGGTGCATCTATATGAGTTCCAGTATGTGAAAACATGGTAATACGTTTTTCAATAAACCCATCTGTTTCTAGAGTATTTGAAGTCTCGAAAACAGGGGGGGTAGTTCCTGGATAAACCGGCATTTTATCATGAATGCTATGTGTTAAATCAATTATATTCATAATCATTCCACCTTTTTAAAATTCAGTTAATTATTAGTGTAGATCATTTATAATATAATGTAAATATAGTAAATGAATAGTTTTATCTTTATAATAGGTTTTCACTATTTTATTTGGTCTATTTCATGGTCTAATTTTAGACGTGGTTAGAAAATAGCAATCACCTTCTATAATATTTTCAGAGTCCTAAGTGGGCTCTTTTTTTATAAATTTTCATAATGTTTAAAATTAGCAACATACTAAAAAAGATAAGATAATTAATAAAGTTTAATTTACCCTAATACTGCTAAAGGGGGGAAATAGAATGATAGATTATAAAGATAAAATAACTATAGGGATTGTTGCTGGTATTTTAGCAAATATTATTAAAAACATTGTTGGAATTATAAGTTGTGTAACTGGTCTTAAGGAGTATCATATTTGGCAATTTGCTACATCAGCTATTTTACCTGTGGAAAAAATAAACACCTTGAGTTCTATACTTGGTGCTTTTACAGACTTTTTATTGGCTTCAATGTTAGGAGTTATCGCAGTTTATTTTATCTTTTACGTAGGGTTTGAGAATTATATTTTAAAAGGAATATTAATTGGTGGTTTTGCATGGATAAGTATATTTATAGTAGCTGTTAGACTTGAAATTAGTAGACTTGACCCTAATACTGTAAGTGGCAGCTTTGCTTTTTTATTTAATCACCTTTTATTAGGAATATTAATAGTTTACTTTATAAAAACATTAGGAAAAAATACTTTTTAGAAACCTATCTACTAGGATTTTTTTAATAAATTAATTGGGTGGAAGTAATAACTAAACAAATAGCAGAAGGTAAGTTCAGAATAGAAGAAATAGCAACTGATAAAATATTAAATTTTTTCATAAAGATACTTTTCATGAATCAAACAAAAGCTGGTAATAAAATACTTAAATATTTACAAGAAAGAAAAACAGAAATTGAAGAGGTGTTGTTTTTTAAAGTAAGGTAACATTCATTTGTATTAATATTTAAGGGTTAATGGATAGACAAACTGAGGTTGAGAAGATTCTCAGTGCTCCCTACACTGTAGTGAATATACTACAGTGATATTGCTACCGAATAGTGGTTTAGTACAAATATAGGTAATTGAAATAAGCCTGTCAAACTCGATCTTGTTTTTAAGAGAAAGAGTTGGCAGGCTTTTTGAATGTATATATAAGTTAATTCGAACTTTAAAGAAGGAGGGGCGATTTCTTGAATTATGCTATGTTATCTAGGATTTTTATAAAAAAGTTGATTATGAAATTTTAGAAAAAACCTAGAGGATTTTTTTAGTAAAAAATTGAAATAAATGCTCGGATAGTAATCATAAGCTGTTAGTAAAATTAACAGAACAACAAAATGAAGAATATTTAGAATTTTTTAACTTGAATTTAATTCTAACAATCACATAAAAAGGAGGCGATATCAAAGTTTAATTATTCGAGGGTCTAATTACAAGGAGGGTTAAATAATTAGCGATATTAGAATTCTTAATTATCAATTGTTATCTAGCTTATTTTATGATGTACCTAATGAACTGCAATTAAAAGATTATTTATTAATCACTAAGAGATTGTCTGAAATTTGTGATAAAGACACACGAAATGAACTTCACTTTTTAAATAACCGAATAGAAAGTGTTTTAGATAAAGATTTAAACCAAATAGCAGTTGAATATTCTAAACTTTTTTTACTTCCTAACGGTGTAGTTCCGTATGCATCGTGTTATCTTGATGGAAAAAAATTATTAAAACAAGAGTCATGGGAACAGGTGAAAGATTTTTACATGAAGTTGGGTTGGAAAATAGATGAAGATGAAAATTATTTAGCAGATCACATAAGTGTAGAGCTCGCTTTTATGGCAAAACTTGTTGAGGAGTGTGATAAGAAAGTACAAAATCAATTTTTTAACTCGTTTTTAATAACGTGGTTGCCTAGTTTATTTCAAGATATTAAAAATAAAGAAATATCTTATTTTTATTATGCTGTAGCTTGTTTTGGTGATGCTTTTATAAAAAAAGAGCAAAATAGAATTTGGGATGGGGGGGTTAAGAATGGATGAAAAAGTAGCGGTAAACCGTAGGACATTTATAAAGACTGCTGTTGGTACAGGTTTGGCTATGGGGACAGGTTTAAAGGTGCCTAACTTTGTTAAGGCAAAAAGTAAAGAACAAAATGCTTTATATGAAAAAGGCGCTAAAGAAGTCCCAACAGTTTGTGGAGTCTGTAGTGGTGGGTGTGCTGCAAAAGCATATGTAAAAAATGATAGAGTTAAACAACTAGTTGGAAATCCTAAAGATCAAGCAGCAGGAGGAAAACTTTGCGTAAAAGGTTATAACTCAATAGAAACTTTGTATGATCCAGATAGAGTAAAATATCCAATGAAAAGGACAAATCCTGATAAAGGAATTGGGGTTGACCCCAAATTTGTAAAAATATCTTGGGATGAAGCATTAGATCATATAGCAAATAAACTTAATACAATTGTTGATGAATATGGACCAGAAGCTTTGATGTTTATCATGAGAAGTAATCCATTTTCTTCTAGGTTAGGTAAAGCTATTGGAACTCCAAACTTTATTTCTCATCAAAGTACTTGTTTTACAACACAAGAAGTGATGTGGCGTTCAATGGTTACTGGGGGCGGAAAACCTTGGACTTATGATCTAGAAAACAGTAATTACATTCTTTCCTTTGGGTGTGACTTATTAGGAAAGGCAAAGAACATGCATTTAAGAAATACTGCAAGTGCTTTAGAAAATGGTGCTAAATTAGTGGTGCTAGATCCAAGAAAGTCTACTACCGCTTCTAGAGCACATGAGTGGATTCCTATAAAACCAGGTACTGATTTAGCTTTTGCATTAGCTATGATAAAAGTTATAGTTGAAGAAGATTTATATGACAAAGATTTTGTGAATAAATACACAGAGGGGATAGACGAGATTAAAGAATTTGTAAAGGACTATACACCTGAATGGGCAGAAAAAATTACTGAGATACCAAAAGATACGATAGTTAAAATAGCAAGAGAATTTTCAAATAATAAACCTGCTTTTATTCCAAGTCATAAAAGAGATGCTGCTGGTCCTAATTATTCTAATAGCTCTAGACTAGCTCAGGCTCAAATTATTTTAAATGCACTAGTTGGTAGTATAGATAGAAAAGGAGGGGCTATTTTATCAAGAAATCCTGGTTTTCCTGGATTTGATGAAGTTTTTCCATCACCTGAATTTCCACAACCAAAAACACAAAGGATTGATGGCTTTGAACAGCATCCAATTATATCAGAAATGTATAGAGGTGACTTTGCGACTCTAGCTGAAGGGATTTTAACAGAGAATCCTTATCCAGTAAAAGCAGCTTTATTACGGGGATATACTACACTTAGTTTTCCTAATGCTAAAAGAATGACTAAAGCTCTTACAAAGCTAGATTTTCTTGTTACTTTTGAAATTTTACCATCAGAAGCTGTACAGCTTTCAGATATAGTACTTCCTGAACCACACTGGTTAGAAAGTTCAGGGTTTAGTGATAGGGGGTATCATTGTCTTCATCCTCAAGTTGCAGTACGTTTACCTGCAAGTGAAAGGCTACACGATACTAGAGGTTTTAGTTCTATCATTACTGATCTCGCTAAAAGAATGGGTTATGGAGAATATTTCGAAGGTGTATCAGGAGAAAAGTGGAATGACAAACAACTTAAAGGTATAGGTACTAGTTGGGAAGAGCTTTCAAATGACCCAGATGGGCTTTGGAGTAAACAACTACCTTTTGAACCAACGACAGAGTTTGACACTCCAAGTGGAAAAATCGAATTATATTCTACAGTATTAAAAGAAAATGGATATGATCCACTTCCATACTGGAAGGCAAAACGAGAAGAGCCTAGTGAAGAGTATCCCTTTTATTTTATAATTTCTAGACCTTCAGTTCATAAAATGCATAGTACTCAAAATAATCCTATAGCTAATGAAATTAGTCCCGAAAACCATGCGGTTATGAACTCAAAAACAGCACTAGAATTAGGTATAAATGATGGAGATGAAGTAATTGTTGAGTCTAAAGTTTCTCAAATAAAAGTTAATGCAAAGCTTATAGAGGGAATTAGACCTGATTGTGTAATGGTTAAACACGGATTTGGAAGATGGAGTAAAGAACTTTCTGTAGCACACTCAAAAGGTGCTAATGAAGGTGATCTGATTCCTGATATGACTGTAGATGAAATGCGAAATATAAATGATCCTGGAGCTGGAGCATGTATGTCAGACTTCTGTGTTAAAGTATTTAAAGCTTAAAATAATGAAGTTAAATTAATAGATGAAAGGAGGCAAAGCTAGTTACTATGGTTAATTTACAAGATTATACTATGTTATTTGATGAGTCAATTTGTGCTGGATGTGAAGCTTGTACAGTAGCATGTAAACAGATACACGAACTTCCAAATGAAGTTTTTCGGACTAAAATGGCTGAAATTGAATGGGGAGATTTTCCAAATGTAGCTTCTGTATTTAATAAAAATGCTTGTTATCACTGTGAAGATGCTGCTTGTATCAAAGCATGTCCTACTGGTGCTTGTCATAAGTCAGAAGAAGGTTTAACTGTCATGAATAGTGATGTATGTATTAACTGTAATTGGTGTGTCACTAGTTGTCCATTTGGTTATATAGCTCCTGATAGATCTAATGGAGTCATGGAAAAATGTAGCATGTGTGAAGAAAGGCTTAGAGAAGGTAAAGACACTTTATGTAAGGAAACTTGTACTACTAGAGCAATTAAAGGAGGTTCTAGAGATGAGATGATAAGATATGGCAGGAAAAGGGTAGAAAAATTAAAAGAACAAGGTTTTAATGAGGCTAACTTGTATGGTGAAAAACAATTAGGTGGGTTAAAGGTTTTATCGGTGTTAAGGTATGATCCTGAAAAATATAGCCTACCAAAAGATCCACAAATACCATTAAGTCTTTCTTTGTGGAACAAATTACCACTTGGACCAACTGTATTAATAGCAGGAGGTTTTTTAGTAGCTTTTAATTTCTTTCATAATCGAAAGTTTAAAGATAAGATCAATAAATCCACTGATTCAGATGAATATGGATCAGAATAGTAGTTTAAAGGGGGGTTAAAGTGTGGAAGTAAAGAGCTTTGTCGGAGGAGCATATATTCCCCATTATAAAGAGTTTACTGAAAAAAAGAAGATAACGAATTTTCTAGTTCCTGAGCGTGTAGTTATTCCTTTAAGTCAGCATATTGGCGCTCACTGTGAAAGTCTAGTTCAAAAAGGAGACAAAATTAAAGTTGGGGATAAAATAGGTGACTCAGATGAGTATATAAGTGCTCCTGTTCATTCAAGTGTGACAGGTGTAGTAGAAAAAATAGAGAAACGTCCTATTTATGATGGGTCAGAGGTTTCTTGTGTGGTAGTTAAAACTTCTAAAGAACAAGAGCAATCTTTTAAAGATGTTGCCAAGAGAAATATTGATGAAATGAATATTGATGAGTTAAAAAAAGCTATTAAAGAAGCTGGGATTGTCGGAATGGGTGGTGCCTCCTTTCCAACATATGTTCAAGTGAACCAATCAAAAAAGATAGATACACTAATCATAAATGGTGCAGAATGTGAACCTTTTTTAACCTGTGATCATCGTCAAATGGCAGAGTATGCAAAAGAGCTTGTAAAGGGAGCAAAAATAATGGCTAAAATTATTGAAGCTGATAATTGTTACTTCGGTATAGAAGTTAATAAACCAGACGCAATAGAAGCACTTAATCAAGAAACTAAAAATATAGAGGGATTTGAAGTTGTACCATTAGATTGTAAGTTTCCTCAAGGTTATAAAACGAATATTATAAAAGCTGTAACTGGAAGAGATGTACCTAGAGGTGCTAGATCGGCAGAAATTGGTTGTTTAGTAAGAAATGTTGGGACTACTGTAGCTATCTATGAAGCATGTGCGTACAACAAACCACTATATGAAAGAGTTGTTACTGTAACAGGACCAAAGGTAAAAAAACCAGGTAATTATATTATCAGAGTTGGTACACCAGTAAAATTTATATTAGAACAAGTTGGTGTAGAAGATTTAGATGAATCTACTGTAGTTATGGGAGGGCCTATGACAGGAGCAGCCCAAAGCCATTTAGATGCCCCAGTAGTTAAAAACACTACAGGTGTGATTGTTTTACCATCTGAAATATCTAGAATGCAGAAAGATCATTACGATTGTGTTAGATGTGGTAAATGTGTAGAGTACTGCCCTATGCACTTATATCCAAATAAACTAAGTATTTACGCTGAAGCTGATATGTTTGATGAATGCGAGAAGTGGAATGTAACTGATTGTGCTGAATGTGGGTTATGTGCCTTCGTGTGTCCTAGTTATAGACCCATAATCAAGTATATCCAAAAAGTAAAGCCAATTATTAAAAAGAAAAATAGGTAGATAAAAGGAGGGATAAATGTGAGTGAACCCAATTTAAATATGGCGTCCCCTCACTTAGATAGTGGGATAAAATTAGAAAGTGCCATGAGGGATATAATGCTGGCACTAGTACCTGTGACACTAACTTCAATATATTTTTATGGGGCGCAAGCAATATTTTTAATATTAGTTAGTATTACATCTTCAGTGTTAACAGAAATTGTAGCTAAAAAACTAAAAAGTGAACAAATAACGATACAAGATGGAAGTGCAGTACTAATCGGTTTATTTATAGGATTATTGTTATCACCCTTCTCATCTGTTTGGCGTGCTGTATTTGCTAGTGTAATTGCAATAGGTATTGCTAAAGAATTAGTAGGTGGACTGGGTTGGAATTATTTTAACCCGGCTTTGTTTGGATATGTAATAACCTTGATATTAGCACGCTTTTTTCCATTTTTAGCTAGCTCTGATATAAAAATTACGTCTGTTGATGGAATATCCCAAGCGACACCTTTAACAATGATACAAACACAAATGGACCCTCCTGCAATTTGGGAGTTACTATTAGCATATCCAGGAGGAGCGTTGTCTGAGACATCTGCACTAGCAGTTATTCTAGGTGGTGTTTATTTAATATATCAAAAACACATAAACTGGCGGATCCCTGTCAGTATTTTAGCTACAAGCTTTCTATTGGTACTTCCCTTTGATGTAAATCCAGTTTATTTTATACTAAGCGGTGGATTAATAATGGGTGCATTTTTTATGGCGACTGATTGGGTAACTTCTCCAGTTAATAATAAGGGTATGATAATTTATGGAATTGGTATAGGTGTATTAATAGTTATGTTTAGAATGTTACTCCCACCGACAGGAGGAGTAGCACTGGCTATACTAATAATGAATGTGTTAGTACCTCAAATAGAAAATGTGACTAAACATCCTTCACTAGCAGAACCCAAATTTGATAAGTTTCCTGGTTAAAATAAAACGGCTCAGCTATTACTGAGCCGTTTTAGTATGTTTGCCCTGCATGGGCGGTGTCTAGGCGGTGAAAGTCCGCTACAGGCTTGGTGGTAGGAACTGTTAGCAAATGGCAAGGGCGTCCATCGCGAGGTGGAGTCTGAAGGAAGCCTAATGCAAACTCTTGGTCTGACGAATAGAAACCACATACAAGGCATACGTGGGGTGGATGAGTGTGCATATCAACACAAAGTCCAATACCACCCGAACCCCACGGTGTAAATGTGGCAGATGTATGAGAGGAAAGGTACCGTTCTTAACAGGGGAGGTCTTACGGGGGTTGCCGACAAGAGGGTTTAACCAACAACCCACAGCGACAAATCGTGCAGTGATGCACGGTTGAACCGTAAGAAGTCAGCCGAGGTCATAGTACCGGATACGGGAAGGACCGAATAATGGTAGTCTTTTAAACTAGAGAGAAGGTGAGATACTGTAAAGAGAGCAGAAAACTGTGAAAACAGGCTACCCTTACAAGGGTATGGTGGAACCAGAGAGTACCAAGGAAGCGCGGAGTACTAACT
>NZ_NIQC01000012.1 GCF_002216005.1 Natranaerobius trueperi | reverse complement strand
TTGAAGGCTGGTACAACAGAAAAAGAATACATGGAAGTTTAGGTTTCTTAACTCCTCAAGCTTTTGAGGACTTATCAAAACAATCTGCTTAAAACTTAACTTTTTTGTGTCCAAAATATTGACTCAAGTCCACGGCTTAAATTATTACTCTTTCAATATAATAGTATCTCCAAAATTGTTATTAAAACAAATTCTTATATTTCGATTATCGGCGAAACATTTATATCTTTTTAGACATATAATTACTTAAAAATTTATAAACTAAAATAAGAGGTATATAAACGGTTGAGTAAAGTAGGAATGGTAGATAAAAACAGGAGGTGTTTATATGAAAAAGAGTAGCTTTGATCCAGGCACTTACTTATTCCCAGTGCCTTCAGTAATGGTAAGTGTAGCTGACAGTAGTGGTAATAAAAACATACTAACTATTGCTTGGGTAGGGACAGTAAATTCTAAGCCACCAATGATTGGCATAGCAGTACGTCCAGAACGTTACTCGTATGACTTTATAACACAAACAAAAGAGTTTGTAGTTAATATACCTGATGAGAATTTAACATGGGAAGCAGATTATTGTGGTAGTATCTCTGGAAGAAAGGTTAACAAATTTAAAAAAACTGGATTGACACCTAAATCAGGAGATTGTGTAAAAGCACCTTTACTTGCTGAAGCACCCATTAATCTTGAATGTTTAGTGCAAAACATTATTGAATTAGGTAGTCATCATTTTATAATAGGAGAGGTTAAAAAGGCTCATATCGCTGAGAAAATGCTAGATCAAAATGGAAAGCCAGATGTTTTAAAAGGTAAATTAATTACTTTTGGAGGAAAAGGTTATTATAATACAAATGAATATATTTTTAAAAGAGGAGATGCAATAAAATAATACTTATAAACCTCGATGGCTTAAGAGCTGTCGAGGTTTTGTATTTTTAGGTATTAACTGTATACACTAAAACGTGATGATAATAAAAGTTGGAGGTGAAGTACTGGTTGGACTTACAAAATCAATTTCAAAACCACAGTGTTACAGTTCAAAACTTTTCTGATTCAGTTATGAATGATTTACATGTGTTAAGGAATGAATTTAATAATTTGAGATATCAATTACAACAGTTACGTGAACAAGAATTACAATTACAAAGTAAATTGAGTGGTAGTTTATCAACTTTTGAAGAAAAGGCTGGCCAGGGATCTTTATTAAATAATAATAGTCAATTGAAACATGATATTATGCAAAAAAGATCTTCTTTAGATCAACAATGTGTTTATCTATTAGAGCAAACAAACAACATAATTAAGAATTTAGATCAGATAATGAATACTATCCAACAAAATTTAGAAGGTTATTCAGTTCAAACAACAACAATGCAGCTTCAATTAAATCAATTAGAGCAGCAAGTTAATCAAACGTCGAGTCAATCAATTAAAGAGCCTCAAACAACTATGCAAGAAGATGCAGAGCTTAATAAGCCTCTTGAGAATTTATTACAAAACACATTAAATGTTTTAGATAATATTAACAATGATATGCAGAATAGATAAGGAAAAAACCTCCTCTCATAAATGTTTCTAATAATCACAACATAACAAATGCAGGGTTTTAATATAAACCCCCTATAAAAAGGAGGAGGTATTTGATGAATAAAAAGAAAAATGCCTTTGATAAGCTATCTAAAAAGAAGCAAGATGTAGAAATGGGCGGAAGTAGTCAAAGACAAAACCAACAGGGGCAGCAAGGAGGTCAGGCTATGCAAGGCCAACAGAATCAGCAAAACCAACAACAGGGACTTCAGCAAAACGCACAGCAAGGACAACAAAGCAATAACCAACAACAGGGATCTCAGCAAAACGCACAGCAAGGACAACAAAGCAATAACCAACAACAGGGATCTCAGCAAAACGCACAGCAAGGACAACAAAGTAATAATCAACAGGGACAAAATCAAACGTTAAATTCATTAAATCAAAGGTATCAACAAGAGCTTAGTCAGGCTTTACAACAAAATGCTGGTCAACAAATGCAAGGAGGTCCTCAAATTTCATTAAGTCAGTTCCCTCAAATGCTTGATCAATTAAAGCAGCAAGCTCAGCAGCAACAAATGCAAACTGACAAACAGGTACAAGGTTGTTTACAGACTGCTATGCAAGAGCTATCAAAAGCACAGCAAATGATAAGAAACAACCAAGTATATAGTCAGTTAAATCAGGCTATCGACCAGTCTTCACATCAATTTTTAAATGAAATGGGCCAATTGGGTAATGTTCAAAATCAAGGACAGCAAATGAACCAAATGAATCAAATGAATCAAATGCAACAAAATCAGGTAGGAGGGCAACCTCAACAACAGCAACAAAATCAACAACAAATGAATCAACAAGGACAATAACGATTAAGAACTAAATTCTATACAGTTTACGACTTATTGAAAAATAGATCTCCTCCGTAAGACTTATTAACAGGTTCTGTAGTTGATATAAACTACGGAACCTGTTTTTTGTATAGCAATCTGTTATTCTACCCATTTAAATACCACAGGAACCTCTTGGATATCATTTTTTACTGCATAGTCCCTGAATTGGACGTAAATTTCATCCAAGATTTCTTTATCTATATCCCAGTCAGTACAAAATCTGAAATACAAGTAACCTTCTTTATTAATACCTGCTCCCTGTATAGGACCTTCTGGTGCTCGTAACATCTCAAGCTTATCCCATACTTTGTTTTCTCCAAAAATCCTAATTAATTTTTCATACCATTCGTTTTTTTGATAATGGCTGTGATGACTTATGAAGGCACCTCTAGTTTCAATTATAGCTTCCTTTTTCTCTTCTTTGATATTTTTGGGATAATCTCCTTTACGTTCGATCTCTAGAGGATAATATCTAAAATATGAACCGACTTTTTCAGGTAACAACTCAATAGTTTTAAAACTATCTGGGTCTTCTTGTGATACTTCTAGCAACAATATCTGACCATCTTCAAACTCTAAAAGAGCTGGCCGAGAATACCTTACTAAACGCTTGTTTTGATCAGGAGTAAAGTAGGGCTGGAGCTTTTGATAATCTTTTTCAGAAAAGTTTTTGCGGTAATCGTGATCAAGGAGCTCCTCTATTTGCTCACTACTAGAAATATCACCCAACTCGGAATGGTAGAGACGATATGCAGAAGAACTGTCTGCATTTTCGTAACTTCTTATTCCAAGTACTGTGATTAAAACTAAAACTAGCACACCCTTTTCCCACAATTTTAATTCCAAGAACTCCCATAGGGTAAAGATGGATAGTGCAACAAAAAACAAAACTAAAAAACTGTAATCGACTGAAAATCCAGTTAGCTCTTTTATGACTACAGAAAAAATAGTTAATTTAATGTAAGAAATACTAAGAGAAATAAGACGCTTTTTAAGAGAGTTATTATTTTTTAAGTAGTACTGGCGAAGTAGGATAGATGAGACTATAATAAGTGCAGATAGCACTGAAAAAATAACAGTATCTTGTAACCTGGCTCCAGTACTTAAAAAAATGCCCACAAGAATTAAATATAGAATTACTATTAATAAAACACTATCTTTTCTTTTCATGACATAACCTCCATAAAAAACTACAATACTTAAAGCAAAAAAATCTCTTTATAAATTAAGTATACATTATAACTATAAAATCACAAGCTTACAAAGAAATATTTATTTACAAAGACAACTGATTTAGTTATACTAAAATACTACCATCGTTTATTTGTTATAATAAAAGAGAAAAACTTTATATTTAAGAGGTCCTGAAACTGAACAAAACTTTTGTTGAAATGGATTAGAAGGTTTACATTGTAAAATAATGTGATAAAATATAATTATACTGATAATTATTACTAATAATATACAGGGGGGGTGGGATTAAGTGAATGAATTTAAATTAGCAACGCATTTATCACCTAAAGGTGATCAACCAAAAGCAATTGATGAGCTATGTGAAAGTTTAAATGAAAATAATACAAATCAGACATTATTAGGTGTTACAGGTTCAGGGAAAACCTTTACAATGGCAAACGTAATCCAGAGAGTACAAAAGCCCACCCTTGTGATAGCTCATAATAAAACTCTTGCAGCACAACTCTGTGGAGAGTTTAAAGAATTTTTTCCTGACAATGCTGTAGAGTACTTTGTTAGTTATTACGATTATTATCAACCAGAAGCTTATATACCACAAACTGATACTTTTATTGAAAAAGACGCTTCAATAAATGATGAGATAGATAAATTGCGTCACTCAGCGACAAGTGCATTATTTGAACGAAGAGATGTAATAATAGTTGCAAGTGTTTCGTGTATTTATGGATTAGGATCACCATCTGAGTATGAAAATCAAGTGTTATCTCTTAGGTGTGGAATGGAAAAAGACAGAGATGAAATACTAAAAAGATTAGTAGAAATTCAATATACAAGAAATGATGTTAACTTTACAAGAGGTACTTTTCGTGTAAGAGGCGATGTAGTCGAGATTTTCCCAGCTTCATATACTGAAACTGCTGTTAGAATAGAAATGTTTGGAGATGAAATAGACCGTATTACAGAGATAGATACCATGACAGGGGAAATTTTAGCTGAAAGGTCCCATATTGCTATTTTCCCAGCTTCTCACTTCGTAACTGGAAAAGAAAAACTACAAAAAGCTATCGTAAGTATTCAAGAAGAACTTCAAGAACAGTTAGAAAACTTAAATAGAGAAGGGAAAATAGTTGAAGCAAAAAGGTTAGAACAACGAACAAATTATGATTTAGAAATGTTACAGGAGATGGGTTTTTGTCAAGGCATAGAAAACTATTCTAGACATTTAGTTGGACGAAAGACTGGAAGCAGACCATATTGTTTACTTGACTTTTTCCCTGACGATTATTTGATAGTTGTAGATGAATCTCATATGACTTTACCTCAGGTTAGGGGGATGTATGCAGGGGATAGATCAAGAAAACAAACTTTAGTTGATCATGGTTTTCGTTTACCTTCGGCTATGGATAATAGACCTTTAAAGTTCGATGAATTTGAAACAATGATAAATCAGGCTATATATGTTTCTGCTACCCCAGGTCCTTATGAAAAAGAACACAGTGATAGAATTGTTGAACAAATAATTAGACCGACTGGCTTGGTTGATCCTGAAATAGAGGTACGACCTGTAAAAGGTCAGATAGATGACCTATATAGTGAAATTACAAAAAGAGCTGATAAGAACGAAAGAGTTCTGGTTACAACTCTTACTAAAAAAATGTCCGAAGATTTGACTGATTATTTAAAAGAAATGGGAGTAAGAGTTAGATATATGCACTCTGAAATTGACACTTTAGAACGTATGGAAATTGTACGAGATCTTAGGTTAGGACGGTTTGATGTACTTGTAGGAATAAACTTACTCAGGGAAGGGCTTGATCTTCCTGAAGTAAGTCTAGTAGCTATTTTAGATGCTGATAAAGAAGGTTATCTAAGAGATGAACGATCATTAATACAGACTATGGGACGTGCAGCAAGAAATGTGAACGGACAGGTTATCATGTATGGTGATAGAATTACTGATTCAATGAGTTCAGCTATAGAAGAGACTAATCGTAGACGGGAAAAACAGATTGAATTTAATAAAGAACACAATATTACACCAACTACAATTAAAAAGAAAGTCCATGATGTCATTGAAGCAACTAAAACAGTTGAAGAAGAAAAGGAAAGTGTTGTTCCAGACAATATTAGTGAATTAAGTCCTAAAGAACGAAAGAAAGTGATTGAAAAAATTCAAAAAGAAATGAAACAAGCTGCAAAAGATTTAGAGTTTGAACGTGCTACGGAATTAAGGGACTTATTAATTGAGCTAAAAACGAGTGACTAGAAGGGAAGGTGTACCAGGTGCAAAACAAATTAATAGTAAAAGGTGCACGAGAACACAACTTAAAAAATGTTGATCTTGAAATTCCTAGAAATCAGCTAGTTGTTATGACTGGCCTAAGTGGATCTGGTAAAAGCTCTCTTGCTTTTGATACTATTTATGCGGAGGGTCAGAGAAGATATGTAGAGTCACTTAGCGCTTATGCAAGACAATTTCTAGGCCAAATGGATAAACCAGATGTTGATTATATAGAAGGGTTGAGTCCTGCTATTTCTATAGATCAAAAAACTACAAGTAGAAACCCTCGATCTACAGTTGGTACTGTTACAGAAATATATGATTATCTTAGGTTATTATTTGCAAGAGCAGGTAGACCTCATTGTCCGAAATGTCAAAAACCAATAACACAACAAACAGTGGATCAGATGGTAGATCAAATAATTACTTTAGAAGAAGGGACTAAATTTCAAATTTTAGCTCCTATTGTTCGGGGAAGAAAAGGCCAACATGAAAAAACTATCGAAGATGTGAGAAAAAGCGGTTATGTAAGAGCAAGAATAGATGGAGAGGTACGGTTACTTTCAGAAGAAATAAAACTAGAGAAAAATAAAAATCATACTATCGAAGTAGTTATTGATCGTTTAAAAATGAAAGAAGATATCCAAAACCGATTAGCTGATTCTATAGAAAGTGCACTAGATCTTTCTGATGGTATAGTTATTATTCATATTTTAGATCTAGATAATGAATGGATGTTTAGTCAAAAGTACGCTTGTATTGATTGTGGTTTTAGTTTTCCAGAACTTACTCCACGTATGTTTAGTTTTAATAGTCCTTATGGTGCTTGCACTGATTGTGATGGATTAGGTGAAAAACGAGAATTTGATGTTGACTTAATCGTTCCAGATACTAGGTTAACAATTAATGAAGGTGCCATAGCTCCTTGGAGTAGAAACCAAGCTGGTTATTATGCGCAACTTCTCAAAGCTGCTTGTGAATACTTTGAAATTGACATGGATACTCCATTTGAAGAATTAGAAGAACAGGAACAAAATTTAATTTTATATGGTTCAGGTGATAAGAAATTTACATTTAGTTTTACAACAGGTCGTGGTCGATTATATGAGGGCGAAAGAACTTTTGAAGGTGTTATTCCGAATCTTATGAGACACTATAGGACTACAAATTCTGAAAGGTTTAGAGAAGAAATTGAAAACTATATGGCTTCTATTAAATGTAGTTCTTGCAGGGGTAAACGTTTACGATCTGAAAGTTTAGCTGTGACTGTTGGTGGAAAAAATATTGGTCAAGTAACAGATATGACAGTTAATGAAGCTTTGGAATTTTTTCAGAATGTTGAACTTACAGATAAAGAGTGGGCTATAGCACGGTTAATATTAAAAGAAATCAAAGATAGACTAAGCTTTTTAAAGGATGTAGGTCTTGATTATTTAACATTAGAACGTTCAGCTGGAACTTTGAGTGGTGGAGAAGCACAAAGAATTAGACTAGCTACTCAGATTGGCTCAAGTCTAACAGGTGTACTTTACATTTTAGATGAGCCTAGTATTGGACTTCATCAGCGTGACAATGAGAGGTTAATTAGAACATTAGAGAACCTTAGAGACATAGGAAATACTTTAATAGTAGTTGAGCATGATGAAACTACTATGAAAAGAGCAGATCATATAGTAGATATTGGTCCTGGAGCAGGAGAACATGGTGGTGAAGTCGTAGCACAAGGTACAGTAGATGAAATATGTCAAGAAGAAAAGTCTTTAACTGGACAATTTTTAAATAGTACTGAGGCAATAACGATCCCTAAGAAGAGACGAAAACCAAATGGTAAATATCTTGAAGTTAAAGGAGCAAAAGCTCATAATTTAAAAAACTTAAATGTTAAAATACCAATGGGTATTTTTAATTGTGTGACCGGTGTTTCTGGTTCGGGGAAAAGTACTTTAATTCACGATGTGTTATATAAAGGACTTGCTACTAAGCTACACAAAGCAAGTAAAAAACCAGGTGCCCATAAAGAAATAAAAGGCTTAGAACAGTTAGATAAAGTTATTGAGATAGATCAGTCTCCAATTGGTCGAACACCGAGATCTAATCCTGCAACTTATACTGGTGTATTTGATCATATTCGAGAGTTATTTTCAGAATCACCTGAGGCAAAGATGCGTGGTTATAAACCAGGACGATTTAGCTTTAATATTAAAGGTGGACGTTGTGAGGCTTGTAAGGGTGATGGGATTATCAAAATAGAGATGCATTTTTTACCTGATGTATATGTCCCATGTGAAGTGTGTGAAGGTAAACGTTATAATCGAGAGACGCTAGAGGTACGTTATAAAGGAAAGACTATTTCTGATGTATTGAATATGGATGTAAACACAGCTATAGATTTTTTTGTGTCTATTCCAAAAGTTAAAAGAAAACTACAAACTCTTGCTGATGTTGGTTTAGGTTACATTAAGTTAGGTCAACCTGCAACCACTTTATCAGGTGGAGAAGCACAACGTGTAAAACTTGCAACAGAACTTAGTAAGCGTAGTAATGGACGCACTCTTTATATCCTTGATGAACCGACAACAGGACTTCATATGGCAGACGTTAAAAAGTTACTTGGGGTATTACAAAGGTTAGTTGAGGCTGGAGATACAGTACTAGTTATTGAACATGACTTAGATGTTATAAAGACCGCTGATCATATTATTGATCTAGGTCCTGAAGGAGGTTCTGGTGGAGGCCAGTTAATTGCTCAGGGCACTCCCGAGAAAGTTTCAGAGGAACAAGATTCCTATACAGGACAGTTTTTAAGAACGATTTTAAAGAAGCGGGAGACGGCCTAAAGGCCCTCCCGTATTTTTTTGTAAACTGATATAATAATAATATACAGTTTAGCGGAGGGAATTATATGTCAATTGAAGAAAAACTAAAAACTATTCCGACAAAACCAGGCGTATATTTAATGAAAAATGACTCTGGTCGTGTGATCTATGTAGGTAAAGCTATAAACCTAAAAAATCGTGTTCGCTCCTATTTTAATGCATCTAATCAGTCTGTAAAAGTACAGGTTATGGTTCCTAAAATAAAAGACATTGAGACAATAGTTACTGATTCAGAGTTAGAAGCATTAATACTTGAAAATAATTTGATAAAAAAATATCGCCCTAAATATAATGTTAGCTTAAAAGATGATAAAAATTATCCTTATCTTAAAATTACTATAGAAGAAGACTATCCTCGGTTAATAACAGCACGACGGATGGGTAAAAAAGGACGTTATTTTGGCCCTTATCCTAACGCTGGGGCAGTACGAGAAACTATTAAATTGTTAAGAAAACTATTTCCTGTGCGTACATGTAAGGGTGATAAACCCAAAAATATTGGTAAAAGACCTTGTTTGAATTATTATATCGATAGGTGCCTTGCTCCTTGTAATGAAAAGGTGACTATTCTAGAGTATGATAATATGATTAGTCAAATTATTGCCGTATTAGAAGGGAAAGAGGAAGATCTTTTGAAAGAGCTAGAAAGAAAAATGAATCAAGCTGCAGAGGAAATGGAATTTGAAAAAGCAACAGAATATAGAAACCAAAAAACTGCTTTGGAGAAAATTAGACAAAAACAAAAAATTGTTTCAGATAGACAAGAAGATTATGATATTATTGCATTATACACACAGGAAAAAGAAGCGTGTGTTCAAATATTTTACATCCGTGGCGGAAAACTGATGGGTAGAAATAACTTTAAAATTTCAGCAGGTGTCGAAGATGGAGAATCTGATATATTAACTTCATTTATAAAACAATATTATGCACAAGCTACAATAATTCCAAAACAGATTCTAGTTTCTCCTCCCATAGGTGAAAATGATTTAATTAGTAGTTGGTTAACAGAAAAAAGAGGAAGTAATGTAGAAATTAGGGTTCCTCAAAGAGGAGAAAAGTATCAGCTGATGAATATGGCTTTGAAAAATGCAAAATTAGAGTTAGAACAACAAGTTATAAATTCAGAAAAAGAAAAACGCATGACAGAAGGAGCACTAAAGGAATTAGCTTTAAGATTATCATTAACAGAAATACCATTTCGTCTAGAAGGATATGATATTTCTCATACTCAGGGTGAGAGCACTGTTGCTTCTATGGTGGTTTTTGAAGGTGGTTCCCCTAAAAATGATGACTATAGAAGGTTTAGTATAAAAACCACGTCTGGCCCTGATGATTTTAAAGCTATGAATGAAGTGATAAAGCGTAGATTTAATAGAGCAAAAAATGAAGAAACAGATATGCAATCTGAAGGTAATGAAGGTTCGATAAAATTTGCTGTATTACCTGATATTATTGTTATAGACGGTGGTAAAGGGCAATTGAATAGTGCACTTAGAGCTTTAAAAGAAGTAGGATATGAAGATATACCCGTCTTATCCTTAGCAAAACAAGATGAAGAGGTATTTGTACCCGGTAAATCACAACCAATGAATTTTCCAATGGATTCAGAAGCATTAAAACTTCTACAACGGGTAAGAGATGAAGCACATAGGTTTGCTGTAACATATCATAGAAAAAAAAGAGGTAAAGCTATGAAAAAGTCAGTTTTAGATGGGATCCCAGAAATTGGAGAACGTAGAAAAAAAGAGTTACTTCAAACCTTTTCATCAATAGATGAAATAAAGAATGCGGATGAAAAACAATTATTAGAGTTACCGTCAATGAATAAAAAAGCTGTTCAAAATTTATTAGTACACCTCAAGAAAAACATGTGATGAAATAGGGGGGGAGGACTATGTCTGATAATGATTTCGTTTTAGCAAGTTTAAAAAAATAGATATCTTTTCTCATTTGAGCATATCTGAATTGAAAAAATTTGCTGGTTTAGCATCATTAAGGGAATTTTCACAAGGAAGTTTTATTTTTTATCAAGGTGAGCCTGCAGAAGCAATGTTTTATGTTAAAAAAGGAAAAGTGAAAATTGCAAAAGATTCTTATGACGGTCGTGAACAGATACTTCACATAATGAAAAGTGGAAATATTTTTGGAGAAGTTGTCTTATTTGATGATGGTCCCTACCCAGCGACTGCTGAGGTAATGGAAGATACTATCGTTGGAGTTATTACTAAAGAACGTTTTGATGAATATTTAGTAGGAAATCCACATGTCGCTCTCAAAATGATGAGATTATTAGGTAAAAGGTTAAGAAAAGCACAAGCAAGAGTGGCTGATCTTGCATTGAAAGATACCTATTTTAGAACTGTAAGCATGTTATTTAATTTAGTAAAAGAAGAAGATTGTGCTTTCTGTGAAAACAACACTGAAGTTTTAATATCTGCTACTCACCAAGAGCTTGCAAGTATGGTTGGTACATCAAGAGAGAGTATTACAAGAGTATTATCTTCTTTGAAAAATGAAGGGATAGTAAAAACTGATAAAGGGTACATTTCAGTGATAGCACCTGAAAAATTAAAAGAAAAGGTGATAGAATAAATGAAAATATCCTTTTGGGGTAAGGCCCTAGTTGGTTTTTTGACACTTTTTCTAATTGCTTTTAGTTTAGTGAGTTGTGGTTTAGAACAAATTATAACTCATCCTAGGTCACCTTATTATGTAGATTTTATGAACCCTGAACCTATATATAAACAAGATAAAGTAATTCATTTATTAGAAGACGACTTGATGGTATTAGGCTTAGAAGAACGTGACATTCAATATAAATCGTTAGATGAAATACCAAAAGATCTAAAAAGAGCATTTATAGCTATTGAAGATGCTAGGTTTAATGATCATTCAGGATATGATTTAAAGGGAATCGCAAGAGCTATGTGGGTTAATTTAACAAACCGCGAAATACGCCAAGGTGGAAGTACAATTACACAACAATTGGCTCGTAACTTGTTTTTAGGTCATGACCAAAGTTTAGATCGAAAATTATTAGAGTTTGCTTTGGCTATTAAGTTAGAAGAACATTATACAAAAGATGAAATCCTTGAAATGTATTTAAATCAAGTGTATTTTGGAAATGGTAATTATGGTGTAGAACAAGCTTCTAATGATTATTTTAATCAAAGTGTTGAATATCTATCATTACAAGAAGCATCCTTATTAGCTGGAATTGTTCAAGCACCGAGTTTATATTCACCGGTTTCATCTTGGAGTCATGCAACTAGAAGACAGCAATTAGTATTACAAAGGATGGTTGAATTAGATGTTATAACACCGAAAGATGCAGAAGATGCAATTTATGATGAAGTTATAATGTTAAATCAGTTAAACTCTTTTTAAATTGGGGTGTTAAGTTAACATGACAAATAAAATAAAAAATGATAAGATAAAAGCAGTTTGATTTTTTAGTGATTATCTAGGAGGGGAATTAAAGTGTACCGGTTTATTGCTATAGATGTTGATGATACTCTTATAGATAGTGATTTAAATATTACAAGTGATAATAAATTACGCATAAAAGAAGTGATTGAACGAGGTAAATTTATCACTTTAGCGACAGGACGAATGTTTCGTTCTGCTCTTCCTTATGCAAAAGAGTTAGAAATGGACTTACCACTTATAACTTATCATGGAGCATTAATAAAAAAAGCTAAAACTGGGGAGGTATTATACCATCAACCAGTTCCAATAGATTATACGCTACAGATTATAAGGTTATGTCACGATAAAGACCTTCAATTAAATCTATATATAGATGATGAATTGTTAGTAAAAGAGGAAAATGAATTAACAGAATACTATACAAAGATTGCGGAGGTACCTTGTAGAGCTGTTGGTGATTTAGAGACTTATATTAAAAAGTATTCGGATATTGCTCCAACTAAACTAACTATTGTAGCTAATGAGGATATGGTTAATAGATTAAATGTTGAACTAGAGCAGTTTTTTGGAGATGATCTATTGATAACTCAATCAAAGAGCACTTTTTTAGAAATAACTCATAGTGAAGCTAATAAAGGGAATGCGGTTTCTTTTTTAGCTAAGAAACACGGAGTTTCATTAGAAAACACTCTAGCAATAGGTGATAGTTTAAATGACATTCCAATGGTAAAAAAAGCTGGTCTTGGTGTAGCGGTAGCTAATGCAAGGCCACAATTAAAAGAAGTGGCAGATACTATTGTTGGTAGTAATGAAGAAAGTGGTGTAGCACAAGCACTTACAAGATTTGTCTTGAGCGAGTCTAGGAGGGAGATGAATGGAACTAACAGAAATTAGAAAAAAAGCACAAGAACAATTAAGAGGCTACTGCAAGCTATGTAATGAATGTAACGGTGAGGCTTGTCGTGGTCAAGTTCCTGGTTTAGGTGGAGTCGGAACAGGTCGTAGCTTCATTAATAACTATCGCGCCCTAAACATGTATCAACTAAATTTAAGGTCAATGCATCAAGCTATTAGTCCTGAAACTGAATTGATATTGTTTGGAGAAAGACTATCAACACCTATACTACCTGCTCCGATTGGTGGTATGAATGTCAACTTTAATAATATTATTACCGAAGAAGAATATGCAGATAGCATTTCTTATGGTTCTAAAGAAGCAGGTACTTTTTCAACATGTGGAGATGGTGCACTGAATGAAGTATTGCAATCTGGTCTTAATTCTTTTGAAAAACATGAAGTACCAGGAATAGTGTTTATTAAACCAAGATCAGTTGAAGAAATCATAACAAGAATTCGTTGGGCTGAAAATAGTGGAGCTATAGCAGTAGGTGTAGATGTAGATGCTTGTGCTTTTAATATGGCGGAACAGGGTGCTCCAGTTGGTCCGAAATCTTTTTATCAGATGAGACGAATAGTTCAAAGTACATCTTTACCGTTCATAATTAAAGGTATAATGACTGTTCAAGAAGCTGAAATGGCTGTTGAAATGGGAGCTGCTGGTATAGTAGTTTCTAATCATGGAGGTAGAGCTTTAGATTACACTCCAGGTACAGCAGAAGTATTACCGGAGATAGCCGAAAAAGTAAAAGGTGAAATAAATATTATGGTTGATGGTGGTATTAGAAGTGGAATCGATGTCCTGAAGGTCTTAGCATTAGGTGCTGAGTTTGCTTTTGTTGGAAGGCCAGTGTTACATGGTGCTTTTGCCCAAAAAGGAGAAGGTGTTAAATCAGTACTTGAAAGAATGACAAGTGAACTCAGAAAAACGATGATGTTAACAGGTTGTGCTCATGTAAAAGCAATTGATGAACGTGTAATTTATTAATTTGTACTTATATATATCATAATTGAAGAGGGGGATTCAATTGCAAATCAAGGAGTTTTCTAAAGGACGAATCTTTATGGGTAGATTACCTAAAGGAAAAGATCTGTTATCATCTATTGAAGAAGCTGCACGAAATCAAAATGTAATAACTGGAAGAGTTGAAGTTATTGGAGCTGTAGAGAAAGCAGTTATTGGATTTTATGATAAAAAGGAACGGTCTTATAAATCGATTTCATTAGATAAGCCTCTTGAAATAATACAAGCTGTAGGGAACCTTTCTATTAAAGATAATGATGTAAAGGCTCATGTCCATGTAAGCTTAGGAGATAGTGAAGGCTATACTTATTCCGGACATCTTATGGAAGGAACTGTTATCTTTGCTAGTGAAATTTACATCCAAGAGGTTGTTGGTCCGAAATTAGAAAGAACTTTTGATGAACCTACTGGGCTTCCTCTTTGGGAAATTTAAAACCTGATTTACTAATATAGGGGTGGACTTAAGTCCATCCTTTTTTAACAAAGAATAGAGGTGAGTATTATGAAAAAAGTTTTTATTACAAGTAATATACCAAAAGCAGGCTTATCATTACTAAAAGATAAATTTCAGTTAACCTTTCATGAACCATTAGATAGGCAAATTACAGAAGAGGAGCTAATAGAGGCTTCTAAAAACCATGACGCAATTATTACTATTTTAAGTGATCCAGTTACTGAACGAGTGATTTCGGCGGGTGGAGATAAACTCAAAATTGTTGCCAATTACGGAGCAGGCTTTAATAATATAGATATCGATACGTGTAAAAAAAGAAATGTTCAAGCAACTAATACCCCTGGTGTTTTACATAAAACAACTGCTGATTTAACATTTGCAATGATTTTATCCATTGCAAGAAGGTTAAAAGAATCTGAACAGTTTCTTAGAGACGGTAACTTTGGTGGATGGAAACCTGACCTATTTTTAGGTTCAGATATACATAATAAAACTCTTGGGATAATAGGTTTAGGAGAAATTGGTCAAGAAGTAGCTAAAAGAGCTAAAGGTTTTAATATGAAGACATTATACTATAAACGAACTCAACTTTCACAAAAAGAAGAGCAAGAATTAAACGTTAACTATGCTTCTTTTGAGCACATATTAAGTGAAAGTGATTTTCTTTCATTACATGTTCCCTTAACTGAAAAAACACATCACCTAATATCTAAAGACGAATTTGTAAAAATGAAAAATGATGCTTTCTTAATTAATACCTCACGTGGACCTGTTGTAGATGAGAGCGCATTAGTAAAAGCTCTAGAAACTAATCAAATTCGTGGTGCTGCACTTGATGTATTTGAAGAAGAACCTAAAGTACATAATGGTCTTTTAAATAGAGAAGATTGTCTATTACTACCTCATATAGGAAGTGCAACACAAAAGTGTAGAGACGATATGTCAATTTTAACATGTAAAAATGTTTTAGCAGTTCTTGAAGGCAAAGAACCACTTACACCTGTTGTTTAAAGTACTGTTTGGGAGGTGAAAAGAATGAAATTGGAAGCAGATCTACATACACATACAATCTCGAGTGGTCATGCTTATAGTACTGTCAAAGAGATGGCTGAAGCTGCAAGTAGAAAAGGGTTACAAATGATTGGTATTACAGATCATGGACCCGCTATGCCTGGCGGTCCTCACCTTTATCATTTTGGTAACTTAAAGGTTCTACCAGAAGAATTATATGGTGTTGAGATATTGCAAGGTGTGGAAGCTAATATTGTTGACCATGATGGTAATATAGATATACCAGAACGTTATCTTCACAAATTAGACTGGATTGCAGCTGGATTTCATCCCATTTGTTATCCTGGCGGTAACTTAGAAGAAAACACAAAAGCTATGATCAAGGCTCTAGAGAATCCTTTTGTGGATGTAGTTGTACACCCAGGTAATCCTGAATTTCAAGTAAACGGAGAAAAAATAGTAAAAGTAGCAAGAGACCTAGGAAAATTATTAGAACTTAATAATAGTAGTTTAACTGTTTCTAGGCAAGGAAGTGAAGAAAACTGTGAGTTAATTGCTTCTTTAGTAGCCAACCATGGTGGCCAAGTAGTTATTGGAAGTGATGCCCACTATTGTGAAGATGTAGGTAATTTGTCTAAAGCATTACAAATGGCTATAGATTCAGGTTTAACAGAGGAACATATATTAAACACTTCTGTAAGTAAAATTAAAACTTTCCTTTCAAAAAGAGGTCGTGAACGATTTATCTAAAAGCCCAGTAGAGGGCTTTTTTTTTAATCTAGAAACATTGGTTGAAATTGTAAATTATTTTATGTTTGATATTCTTTTAGAATGCTAACAATAAGTTAAGGAAAATAGTTGAAAATTGAGGTGATATCATGTTAAATACCGCACAGGGTCCAATAATACACGAAGGAAATAGTGATCTACTTAAGTTGATGAGAATTTCGGTATTTTCAACCTACTTAGGTATCCCACATCATATTCATGCTGAAGGTTTACGTGGTACTGGCAAAACAACACTATTACGTAGTTGTACTGAATTCTTACCTAAAATTAAAAGGATTAGAGGATGTGTATATAATTGTCATCCACACTTTCCTCATTGTCCTGAGCATAAAGATTTACCAAAAACATTAATTGAAAATATTGGTACAGAGTGGATTCCTATGCCTTTTCTAGAAATTTCTCATGGTGCTAAACCAGGAACTGTTATAGGTAGCATTGATCTCAAAAAAATAACAGATCAACAAAAACCTCAAGCTGGGATTTTACCTGGAATAATACCTAAAGCACATAGAGGAATAATATTTGTTGATGAGATAAATAGGTTAGCAGATACATCCCCAGAGTTAACTGATATACTTTTAGATGTTATGGGTACAAAACCAGGGAAAGTACAAATTGAAGAAACTGGTTTATCTAAGGTAGAATTACCGGTAAATTTATCTATATGGGCGGCTTCTAATCCAGATGAAGACCCTGGCTCTTTAAAGACAGTACGAAGACAATTATCAGATAGATTTGACTTCACTGTAGATGTATATCGACCAACAGAATCGAAGATAGTTGAAAAAATAATTGAAGATGAACGAGAAAAAGAACTAGCAATTGAAAGTTTGATAGATACTAAGACTTTATCACCACATCAATATGATGAAACTGGTGAAAGCTATGAACAACTATTAAGCTTACCAGAGGACATAAAACAGTTACTTGCCTCAATATATATTGATTATAATATTGAAAGTATCAGGGCTGTTAAAGCTATTAAGTTTGGTTCAGTATTTCATGCTAAATTAACTAATAAAGATACTATAAATCTTGAAGATGTTTTACAAGTGGTTGAACATGCATTAAAGCATCGTGTGAGTGATGAAACAAGAAAAGATGTGATTAATATGTTGAGTGAAGTAAATGAAGGAAATAGAGATAAAACTTTTGAGAGTGATAGAAACCAGATGGATACTAGGAAAACTATTAATAATGAGATGATTTCAAAAAACCGGTCAAAACAAATTTTTAAAGAATTATTTAGTAAAATCCGCCAGAAGTTAAATAAACCAACAAAAGATAAAGTAGTGACAACTAAAAAGCCTGCAAGAAGTCTTGAAGAGCTTTCTCAAACAGAGGATAATGACATCATAAAAGAAGGAGAGAATGAAAAATAATGAAACCTGAACTATCATTTCCTGTTAGAAAGTTAGTTGAGGTATTAAAAAATAATCAAGGGTTAATTTTAGGTGAGTCAACAGCAGTGAGTACTAGGGTTCATTCTATGACCCCAAAGTACCCAGGTGTTATTAAAGCTTCAGAAAGTGATGCAGGTGAGGTTTTTTATTCTAGAAAAAAACCCCATGAAGTTATCCATATAGACTGTTTTCATGAAATAGGGCATTTAGATCATGTTAAACTTGCAAATTATTTAAAAGAAAAAATGCCTGAGGTTATTAAAGAGCATAGTTTGGATGAAAAATTTCCTGACTATATAGATATTCAAACAGGAACCGGGGGAGGACGTTTAACTGGTTCACTTTCCTATGGGAAGAAGAATACTTTAAAACAAGCACATAAAAACCATGTTCACTTAGCTATGTATCTTTTACCAGAAAAGTATGGTGCTATCTATTCAATAGTTTGGTATTTAGAAAAAGGTATCATGGAGCAAAATTTTGAGCTAAGAAAAATAGATAAGATAATAATAAAGCCTTTTAAACAATGTGGTAATGGTGATTCATCACTAGAAGACTATTCTACTGATTCTGATAGTAATTTAAAAGAAAATAGTAATAATTATGGAAGCAGAAAAACCACTGAAACTAAAGCAAATCAAGTTAAAGAAATAGCTAATAAAGAAGGTGGTGTTTCAGAAGCAATTGAAATGATGAAAGACTTGCAAGTTGGAGTTTCTAAACAAAACTTTTTTTCTAAACATTTCAGACGCAGAGAATTATTTCAAAGTTTACAAGAAAACAAAATTGCAAAAGAACAAAATGGAAAAATAACACTAACTAAATATGGTGAAGAGTTAATCAGTTTTATGAGAAAACATCTACCAGAGATTGAATCTAGATTAAAAATGATGGTCCGTGACATGTCAAGGCAAGGTGAAGTCTCCGTAAAGAAATTAAAAAGAAGGCATGGAGAAAACAAAAATCATATGACAACCATAGGTAAATTAGCGCAAAAACCTAAAGTAGATGATCATTTAGAACATTTAGCTTTACCAGAAACAATAGTCGCTAGTGCTATTCGTAGTATTAAAGACAATAATAATATCAAAATTGATTCAGAAGATATTAGGGTGATGTCTAAACAAAAACATGCAACTTTAAATCTATGTTTTTTAGTTGACGCAAGTGGCAGTATGGCAGGAAGAAGGATGCAAGAAGTAAAGTTTTTGGCTGAACACGCTTTGCTTTCTGGTCGTGATCGTATATCAGTTATAACATTTAGAGAAGATAAGGCAACAGTAGAAATTCCTTTTACAAAAAATTGGAACCAATTACGTAAAGGGTTGTCAAGTGTAAAAGCATTTGGTTTAACTCCTATGGCTAAAGGCATTGAAGAAGGTAGGAAGTTTTTGTTAGAAAAAATTAAAGAAAATACAAATAAGCGAAATACCTTTTTAGTATTAATAACAGATGGACTACCAACTATTTCAGCTAATGGTGAAGATCCATTTCGAGAAACTTTAAAATCTGCTGAAAAGATAAAAGAAGCTGGAATTAAGTTTATATGTATAGGTTTAAAACCAAATGTAGAATTTTTGGAAAAACTAGCTGAAAGATCAGGTAGTTCCCTATATATTGTCCAAGAATTAGAAAGTCAATCTTTAGCTAATATAATTGCACGAGAGAGAAATCTAGGATAGGGAGGAACCTAGAGTGAAGGTTTTAGCTGATTATCATACTCATACCAACTTTAGTCATGGTAAAGGTACTATAGAAGATAATGTGATGGCCGCAAGAGATCAAGGACTAGAAGAGGTAGCTATAACTGATCATGGACCAAGAAGTTTTAGAATCGGTATAAATGGAATGAAATCATTAAAAAAAATGAAACAAACAATTAATCATTTAAATGATAGGTATAATGATATTAAAGTCTTGTTAGGAATGGAAGCAAATGTTGTTTCTCTTGATGGTTATTTAGACATAGATAATAACTTTTTAGAATATCTTGATATATTAAACGTGGGACTTCATCCAATGGTATATCCTAAGTCATTTAGGGATTTTAAAGAGTTATTTTTAATTAATTGGTGGCATAGAATAGCACCTGGTAATGATAAAAAACAAAAACTAGCTGAAATTAGAAAACGTAATACTAATGCTATTCTAAAAGCTTTAGATAACTATCCTGTATTTATTGTTACCCATCCAGGTTTACATATGGATATAGATACTTTTGAATTAGCTAATAAATGTAGTAAACAAGGAGCTAAGTTAGAGATCAATTGTTCTCATGCAAGTAAGCTTACTGATTATGTTAAAACTGCAGTAAAGGCAAATAATAATATTGAGTTTGTAATATCTAGTGATGCCCACGAACCATGTGAAGTAGGTAAGCTAGAAAAGGGTGTGAATCTATGTAAGCAAGTAGGGATCTCTACTGAACGGATTGTTAATATCACATAAACAATAAGCAGGATTATATTCTTGTGATAGAGAATTTTATTTTAAGGAAGGGTGATATTTTTATGGAACAAGAAACTAGATTTAATCAGGTTAGATTTGTAATTATCACAGGTTTATCAGGAGCGGGTAAATCAATAGTTGTTCAAAGTTTTGAAGACTTAGGATATTTTTGTGTGGACAACCTACCTCCTACTTTTATACCTAAATTCGCAGAACTATTACGACAATCTGAAGGCAGGATAAATAAAATAGCTTTGGTTTCTGACATAAGAGGAGGTAAATTTTTTGAATCATTGCAATCTGCTCTTGAACAGTTGAAAGAGCTTAGTATAGAATATGAAATATTGTTTTTAGAAGCAGACACTTTAGAGCTAATTAAACGCTTTAAAGAAACAAGGAGAAAGCATCCCCTTTGGGACAAATATAAAGGTGTTAAAAAAGCCATTGAGCAAGAACAAAAAGAATTAGAACTAATCAGAACTAAAGCAAATATGATTATAAATACGAGTACAATGACTCCAAAACAGTTAAAAGAAAAGATTAGTAGACGATATACACCAAAGGATAAATACCAAGAAAACCTATCTATAAGTATCATGAGTTTCGGTTTTAAACATGGGTTACCACTTGACCCTGATTTAGTTTTCGATGTTAGATTTTTACCTAATCCTTACTATTTAGATGATTTGCGTCCACTGTCTGGAAATGATAAACGAATAGATGAGTATGTCAGAGGTTTTCAGGTCACACAAGATTTTATGGATAAGTTATTAGATATGTTAAAGTTTTTATTACCCAACTATTTAAAAGAAGGTAGGACTCAACTTATTATAGCAATTGGATGTACAGGCGGAAAACATAGGTCGGTAGTTTTAGCAAATTGGTTAAAAGAACAACTTATCCAAGTGGGATATCTAATTAATATTCAACATAGAGATATAGATAAAACGTAGGAGGGCCTCATAAGTGAATTTTTTTAAGTGGTTATCCCCTGGCTTAAAAGTTAAAAGATGGGTATTACTTGTGATATTAGGTATTTTGAGTACATTGTTTGGTACAATTATAATCCTAGGTCCATATCGACTTGCTGTAATTGGAACTCAAAGTTTTGAAGCATTAGGTGAGGTTTTAGGTTCTTATTCAAGATATAATGGAATATTTTTTCTAGTATTGGGTGTTTTGACTTTTTGGTATGGGTCTAAAAAAATCATAAAATCTGTAGTCTCTGCCATTTTACCTGATGAAGAAGATAGATTAGTTCAAATACTAGATAAACGTCGTCAACAAAAAGTGGGTCCTAAAATTGTTGCATTAGGTGGTGGAACTGGATTACCAAACTTACTACGAGGGTTGAAACCTTATACACAAAATATCACAGCTGTGGTTACAGTTTCAGATGATGGTGGAAGCTCTGGTAAATTAAGAGGAGAGCTTGGAATGCTACCACCAGGAGATGTGAGAAATTGTCTATTAGCTCTCGCAGATACAGAACCTTTAATGGAAGAAATTTTTAATTATAGATTTGAAAAAAGCGGTGACTTGAAGGGGCACAATGTAGGTAACTTAATAATAGCAGCCCTGAATGATAAAAAAGGGTTTAAAGAAGCACTATCATCAATTAGCAGAGTGTTAGCAGTAAAAGGTCAGGTACTGCCTGTAGTAGATAAATCATTAACATTGAAAGCGATATGTACAGATGGTTCTGAACTAGTTGGTGAAACTAATATTTCAAGTAGTAAAAAAGAAATTGATAGGATATTTATAGCAGAGAAAAATGTTACTCCTCTTCCCGAAGTTTTACAAGCTATAAAGGAAGCTGATGCTATTGTTTTTGGACCAGGGAGTCTTTATACTAGTATTTTACCTACATTAATTGTACCAAGTATACCAGAGGCCATATATAACTCATCAGCTGTAAAAATGTATGTTTCTAATATAATGACCCAGCCTGGAGAAACTGATGATTATACTGCTTCTGAACATGTAGAAGCTATATTTCATCATACAGGTAATAATATTATAGATACTGTTCTAGTAAATGATAATAAAATTATTGAAAAACATTATGAGTTATTAGATAAATACAGACAGGAAGATCAAGTTCCAGTAATACCGGATTATAAAAGTTTACGAAAACTTTCCGTAAAAACTATCCAAGAAGATTTTAGCAGCCGTGATTCTGTAATTAGGCATGACTCATCAATATTAGGTAAGGTGATTATTAAAGAAGTGATTAAAGAAAAATTGGCTAAGGATAATAAAATAACTTCTTGGCCAGCTATTAAAATCAATAATTTTAAAAGGAAGAATAACCATGAGTGATTTTATTAGATGATAGTTATTAGTCAATTTCCTTTAAGGGTGATATGGATATCGAAAAGTAAAATGATTTTTTACAAAATACAATGATAATGTTTCATTTGTAAAATTAACCATTACATGTAATAAATCAATAATAGAGATAACTAGAGAAATCATTTCGTATGCAGATGGTTGTATTATGACGAAATAGAGGTACAAACTGCCCTGAAGATGTTGGAAAAATTGAAGGTGAAGGAACTTATAAACATGGTGAAAAAGTTAACTTACAAGCAGAGCCTAATGAAGGCTTTGAGTTTATTTCTTGGAAAAAATATGGAGAAGAAGTAAAAGAGAAATCTTTTGAATTTGAAGAAGATAAGACTACATCGCTAAATTCAATCAGATTTTGGTACCTGATAAAAACTTAAAAGAGGCAATAATTGGTGAATTGGAATTGATTATATTACTAAAGAGGATCTAAGAGTAAGACGTTTATCTGTTGGTAATGAAAATATTTCTGATTTAGAAGGACTACAGTACGCCGACAATTCGGAAAGACTTGATTTACGAGGAAACAATATCTCGAGTTATTCACTTCTAAAGGATAACAAAAATTTAAATTTAAGTATCGTTACTGAACAACTTTGAGAAGATTTATCAATTTTTCAAGACATTAATAAACTGACAGTTTATACTGAAGATCGTGATTATACTAAGGATACGGAAAATCTTAACTCACTTAAAGAATTAGAAAATACAGAATTACAAATAAATATTTCTGATTCAGCTCAAGATCTGCGTTCGCTAGCTAAGTCAATTGGTAATTTCAGCTTTATTATACGTATTAAGAGAAAATCATATAATATGTCTGTAGGAGGACTGACAAGATGAATAACAAATGATTTATTTCTTTGTTAACTTTTATTTCAAGAAGGTAGAGATTGAAGTGATTCCGAACTGAAAGAAAAAGTAGGTTTGGAGACTAATATGCTGTCATCTTCTGATTTATGTGCCTTAAAGATAATGGCAGCGCTCTAATTTTTGATAAAGAGAACTGCTATTTTTTTAATGTGAAAAAATTGTGATTTGTTTGATGTGAATTTGCTTGTGATTCTTAAATTTCAATTCGAAAATCAAACGCCTTGGGTAATTTCCCGGACTTTTTTTAATTTATTCAATCTATGGTATAATAGTATTCGAATAGTAAAATGTTGTTGTTAGTGGGGGATGGATGGATGTCTTTTGCAAAGTCATGCAAAAATGAATTAGCTAGGTTAGAGATTAAAAAGCATTGTTGTGAACGTTCAGAATTAGCCGCATTTGTTCATATGAATGGATCACTCACTCTTACTGATGACGTAACTTTACAATTAAGTACTGAAAATCCTGCTATTGCCCGTCGTATTTATAGTCTTTTTAAAGATAAATTTCATAAGGATATGCAAATATTAATGAGAAAAGGAATTAGACTGCAGAAAACTAACAGTTATGCTTTAAAATTAACAGGTAAAGATAAAGTTATTCATATACTATCTAGTTTAGGTATAACTGAAGGCGGATTTCAAATAACTAAAGGAATAAATAAGGATATGATCAAAACCCGTTGTTGTAAGAGAGCTTATTTAAGAGGTGCTTTTCTAGCTAAAGGTTCAGTAGTAAACCCAGATTCAAGTTATCATCTAGAAATTACAGCAGACTATGAAGAATATTTGGATGACCTAGTAAATGTAATGGAAAAATTTGAGATTCAGCCTGGTAAAATTACAAGAAAGAAAGAATATGTTGTATATTTGAAAGATAGTGAGCAAATTTGTGAATTCATAAATGTTATTGGTGCTCATAAGACACTTTTAGATTACGAAAATGTAAGGGTAATGAAAGGTATGAGAAATAAAATTAACAGGCTTGTAAATTGTGAAACAGCTAATTTACAAAAAACAGTTGTAGCATCTTTACGACATATTAATAATATTAAGACTATAGATGAAAAACTAGGGCTATCTAATTTACCAAGCAACTTACAAGAGATAGCTTTTAAACGTGTTGAATACCCTGAAGCTAATTTGAAAGAGTTAGGTGAATTATTAGAGCCCCCCGTTGGTAAATCAGGTGTAAATCATAGGTTACGAAAAATAGAAAAGCTTGCGGAAAGGTTAGACCAAAAACAGCCTCATTAAATATATATTTAAGAAAAGTGGAGACTAGGGGGAGTGTGTAACTATGAAGTTGGGGTTTGATCTTAACCTAGAACAAAAGCAACAGCTTATTATTACTCCAGAGCTGAAAAAAGCTATAGAATTATTACAATTGTCGGGAATGGAATTAAATAACCATATTGAGCAAGAACTAGCTGAAAACCCCATGTTAGAAGTTGCTACTAGTGAAGAAGAACCAAAAGAAAATGAAACAAGTGAAACGTTTGATATTGATTGGCAGAAGTATTTTGAAGACTCAAGCGATATAGGAAAACATGTAGGCACCGGGATGAGTGAAAATAAAGAAAGTTTCGAAAATTACACACCTTCATCAACAAACTTATTTGAGCATTTATTTTTTCAATTATCTCTTATAACTACAGAAGAGTATCGTGAAATAGCTGAATATTTGATTGGAAATTTAGATCCGAATGGGTATTTAAGAGGTTCATTAGAAGAAATGTCACAATTAATTGATGTTAAATATTCTGAGTTAGAAAAAGCTTTGAAATTAGTTCAGAGCTTAGACCCTCCAGGTATAGGAGCTAGAAGTTTAAAGGAATGTCTTTTGTTACAACTTGAAAGAAAAGACGACTACCCTAAGTTATCTTATAAATTAATTGAAAATTACTTAATTGAAATAGGGGAAAATCGTTTGAGTAAAATAGCTGAGAAAACAGGTGAATCAGTAGTAGAAGTTCAAAAAGCTGTAGATTATATTAAAACATTAACACCAAAACCAGCAAGTACTTTTTCAATAGATAGTTCTTCTGAATATATTTCACCAGATATAGTAATAAAACGGGTAGAAGATGATTATGTAGTAATTATTAATGACTCAATGAACCCTAAACTAAAAATTAATTCTATGTATAAGAGTATTCTATCTAAAGCAAATAAGAATGAAGCAGCAGATTCAGCGACGAAATTCTTGAACTCAAAGTTAGACTCAGCTTTGTGGTTAATAAAGAGCATAGAGCAACGTCGACTTACGTTACACAATATTGTTAATAAACTAATAGAATTTCAGAAACCTTTTTTAGATAATGGAGTATCCTATTTAAGACCTTTGACACTAAAACAGATTGCGGAACAGATTGGTGTTCATGAATCCACTGTTAGTAGAGCAACTGCAAATAAATATGTGCAAACACCACAAGGGGTTTTCCCATTAAGATACTTTTTTTCAAGTAAAGTAGAGAATACAAAAACAGATTCTAGCTCTTCTACTAGTATTAAGCATAAAATTAAAAACTTAATTGAAAACGAAGACAAAAAGCAACCTTTAAGTGATCAAAAAATTTCAGAGATATTAAAAGAATCCGCAATAAATATTTCGCGTCGTACAGTTGCAAAATATAGAAAAGAGCTCAATATTCCATCATCTTCTAAAAGAAAGAGGTACCATTAAGTAATGTTTGGTACCTCTTTCTTCCTAGGTAAGGGAAAAAACTATTGAAGTTTTTTAAATGTTATTATATGATGATAGGTGAGACTTATCAGATATATTTTTTTACATTAAGATGGACAAAATCACCCCTCCGGGACAAAAAGTAGCCATTTTTATGGCAATTTACTTACACACTATATTTTACACCTAGAATTTAAAATTGTAAATGTACGGACTTCACCATAAAAGGAGCTGTTAAAATGATAAAAGAATGGGATCTCCTACAAAAATTAACACCAGAGTTATCAGAGCTAGCAGAAAAGAGATACAAAATATTGGCTAGTATTTCATTCTATCAACCAATTGGGCGCAGATCCTTATCTGAAGTTTTACAGATTAAAGAGCGAGAACTACGAAATGAAATAAGAGTGCTAAAAGAAAAGCAATTAATACGAGTTGAAAGTTATGGTATGATGCTAACTGATTCAGGTTCTTTAGTATTACATGAAGGACGTGAATTAGTTAAAAATATTTCTGGATTAGTTGATTTAGAAAGAGAGCTTAAAGGATTATTAAAATTAGAACGTGTTATTGTTGTTCCAGGTGATTCGTGTGAAGATGAAACAGTAAAACAAGAAATGGGGGCTGTAGCTGCTAAGACTTTATCATCTTTGGTAAACCCAGGTGATATAATTTCTGTTGCTGGTGGTTCTACCTTAGCTCGTATGGCTAATATGGCTCCTAAGAAAACAAAAGACCAAAACAACATGATAGTACCTGCTAGAGGTGGTCTTGGTGAAAGGGTAGAGATTCAAGCCAATACAGTAGCTGCAGAACTAGCTAATAATTTTAATTGTAGTTATAGAATGTTGCACGTTCCTGATGAAGTAAGTAAAGAATCTTTAAATACTCTATTACTTGAACCAAAAGTAAATGAGATCCTTGATTTGATTAAAAATGCAAATATTTTAATCCATGGAATTGGTAGAGCTGAAGAAATGGCGAAAAGACGAGGGTTGTCACAAGAAAGGGTTTCAAGCTTACTAGACAAAGGTTCAGTAGGGGAAGCTTTTGGTTTTTACTTAGATAAAAAAGGAGGGGTTGTCGAGCGTGTTAATACAGTAGGCTTAACTTTAGAAGACTTAAATGATATTAATAAGGTTATAGCGGTATCTGGAGGAAGTGATAAATCTGAAGCCATTTTAGCGATGCTAGAAACCGGTCATGATGATTTTCTTATAACCGATGAGGGTGCTGCAAGAAAAATTTATAATTTATTAACAGATAAATAATATGATGGGAGGCAGATAATATGGTTACTAAAATTGGAATTAATGGTTTTGGGAGGATTGCAAGAGCTGTTTTACGTATTGCTTACTATAGGGAGGATATAGAGGTAGTTGCAATAAATAGTGTTAGAGATCCTGAATTACTAGCTCACTTATTAAAATATGACTCTTTATATGGGCCTTTTGAAGAAGAGATAACAGCTGAGTCTAATCATTTAATTGTTGGGAATAATAAAATAGGTATTATAGGAGATAGAGATCCAGAAAAATTAGACTGGAGTAGTTACAACGTAGAGGTTGTTGTAGAGGCGACTGGAAAGTTTAGAACAAGAGACGAAGCAGCTAAGCATTTAGGTGGTAGTGTAGAAAATGTAATTATAACAGCTCCAGGTAAGAATGTTGATAATACAATAGTTATGGGAGTAAATCACGATAGTTTTGATCCAAAAAATGACTTTGTCATTTCAAATGCTTCTTGTACTACAAATTGTCTTGCACCAGTTGTAAAAGTATTAGACGAAGAATTTGGTATTGAAAACGCATTGATGACTACAGTACATTCTTATACAATGGATCAAATGATTTTAGATGGAACACATAAAGACCCACGTCGAGCTAGAGCTGCTAATATGTCAATTATTCCTACTTCTACAGGTGCAGCTAGAGCTGTAGCTGAAGTATTACCACATCTGAAAGGTAAAATAGATGGAATGAGTTTTAGAGTTCCGACACCTACAGTGTCTACCGTTGATTTAGTAGCAACACTAAAAAAAGACATTTCAATAGAAGAGGTGAATAGTGCTTTCTCAAACGCTAAAGATAAAAGCTTAAAAGGTATACTTGATTATAATGAAATCCCTCTCGTATCCGCAGACTACAAGGGTAGTACCTATTCAGCTGTCGTGGATGGCAAGAGTACTATGAAAGTAGGAGAAAGTATGGTTAAAGTTATTGCTTGGTATGACAATGAATGGGCTTATTCAGTACGTGTGGTAGATCTGTGTAGTCATATTAGAAACGGAAATACTGGATCATAGGTAGAATTAGGGGGGATTAGAATGAAAAAAACAGTCAAAGATGTAGATGTTAAGGGAAAAAGAGTTTTTGTAAGAGTAGATTATAATGTTCCTTTAAATGACGGAGAAATCACAGACGATACAAGAATTCAAAAATCTTTAGAAACTGTTGAATACCTTATAAATCAAGGTGCACGAATAATACTTGGTTCTCATTTAGGTAGACCAAAGGGAGAAATAAAAGAAGAATTTAGCATGGTACCTGTTAGAGATAGATTACAAGAACTGTTAGAAACACCAGTTAAAATGGCAGAAAATAATGATCCTCGTAAAGTAGATAACCAGGCTATGTCTCTTGAAGATGGTGAAATACTTTTACTTGAAAATTTACGATTTTATTCCGAAGAAGAAGCAAATGATAGTGAATTTGCTTTAGCTCTAGCTAATCTAGCTGAAGTCTATGTAAATGATGCTTTCGGGGCAGCTCACAGAGCTCATGCTTCTACTCATGGAATAACGAAACATATTAAAGGTGATTGTGTAGCTGGTCTATTGATGGATAAAGAACTGAAATTTTTAGGAGATACTGTAAGAACCCCCGAACGACCTTTTGTAGCGGTAATAGGCGGTGCTAAGATAAGTGATAAAATCGGCGTTATAGATCGCTTAATGGAAACTTCTGACAAGGTACTTATTGGTGGTGGAATGGCAAACACATTTTTACTTGCTAAAGGTTATAGAATGGGTAAATCTTTAGTAGAAGAAGAGGCCTTAGAACAAGCGAAAGAGTTACTAGAAAAGGCAAAAAATCGAGGAGTAGAACTGTTACTTCCAAATGATGTTATAGTAGCTGAAAAATTAGAAGAAAAAGCACCTAATCGAACTGTTTACATTGATAATATTTCTGATCAAGAAATGGTTCTAGACATAGGAAATGATACTATTGAAAAATATTCTAACCATATACATGATGCGAAAACAGTTGTTATGAACGGACCCATGGGAGTGTTTGAAACAAAACCTTTTGATAAAGGTACTGTTTCTGTAGCCAAGGCTCTAGCAGAGAGTTTTGGGAAAACAATAGTCGGTGGAGGAGATTCTGTTTCTGCTATAAATAGAGCTGGTGTAGAAGATGATATAAGTCATATTTCGACAGGTGGAGGAGCATCCCTAAAGTTTTTAGAAGGCAAAACTCTTCCAGGGGTTGAAGCATTACATGAAAAATAATGACTAAGGGGTGATTTTTTGGCACGAACGATAATTGCCGGAAATTGGAAGATGAATCATGGCCCGAAAGAAACACAACAGTTTTTATCTAACTTAAGTGATAAATATTTTGATAAACCAAATGTTGAAGCAGTAGTTTGTCCGCCATTTATTTCTTTACCTATATTTCAAGAAAAAGTACCTAAATGGTTATCTTCAGGTGCGCAAAATATGTACTTTGAAGAAAGTGGAGCCTTTACAGGAGAAATATCACCTAAAATGTTAGCTGATCTAGGTGTTAAATATGTTATAATTGGTCACTCTGAACGTCGAGGTTTATTTAACGAAAAAGATGATGATGTAAACAAAAAAGTACGCATTGCCCTAAAGTACGGGTTGATACCAATTATTTGTGTAGGTGAGACTGAAAACGAAAGAGATAACAACAAAACTTTTGAAGTAGTAGAAAGACAAGTAAAAAAAGCTATCTGTGATACTGTAAAAGAAACGCTAAAATGCCTGGTGTTTGCTTATGAACCTGTATGGGCTATTGGTACCGGAAAAGCTTCCTCAGGAAAAGATGCTGAAGAAGTATGTGAAAAAATTAGAGGAGTATTATCATCTATGGGTGACTTAAATCAAGCAAATGAAATTCCCATTTTATATGGTGGTAGTGTTAAACCAGAAAATTTAGAAGAATATTTAAGTCAACCAAACATTAATGGAGCCTTAGTAGGTGGAAAAAGTTTAGATGCAAATAGTTTCAGTGAACTCCTTGATTTAGCAGGAGGGTATCTGAATGACTAAAGCAAAAAGACCAGTTGCATTAATAGTATTAGATGGACTAGGGTTAAGTGGAGAAAAAGATGGAAATGCGTTCTATCAAGCCGAAACACCTTATTTAGATAGTTTGTTTTATGAATATGGTGGAACCACCTTACGAGCTGATGGTCTACATGTAGGTTTACCAGAAGGACAGATGGGTAACAGTGAAGTAGGACATCTTAACCTAGGTGCTGGTAGGGTGGTCTATCAAGAACTTACAAGGATAAATAAAGGTGTAAAAGAAGACATGTTAGAGAAAAATAAGGTTTTATTAGACCTATATCATGATGTGAAATTAAAAGGTTCCTCCCTTCACCTTTGGGGACTTTTATCAGATGGTGGTGTTCATAGTCATATTAATCATGTTAAAGCTTTATTACGATTAGCCAAAAAAGTTGGTCTTACAAAAGTTTACTTGCATGCAGTCACTGATGGTAGAGATGTACCTCCAAAGGTAGCAAAACGATATATAGATGAAATAGAAGATGAAATGAAAAGGATTGGATTGGGTAAAATAGCAACTGTAATGGGTCGTTATTATGCCATGGATCGTGACAAACGCTATGATAGAACAGAAAAGGCATATAACTGTATGGTTAAAGGAATGGGTTATGAAGCAGAAACTGCAAGGGAAGCTGTTCAAAAAGCTTATGAAAGAGAAGAAACAGATGAATTTATAACTCCAACTAGAATTTTATCGGAAAATCATGAATCAAAGGTTTCCTGTGATGATGGAATGTTTTGTTTTAACTTTAGACCTGATAGAGCTCGACAATTAACTTGGTCTTTTGTTAACTCTGATTTTGATGAATTTGATAGAGAATCGGTTAGGGTTAACTACGTTTGTATGACACAATACGATGCAGAACTAGATCTACCAATTGCATATCCACCTGAAAAACTAGAAAATACATTAGGTGAATATCTAGCTTCTAGTGGTAAAAAACAATTACGTATTGCTGAAACGGAAAAGTATGCACATGTTACTTTCTTTTTTAATGGTGGTGTAGAGGAAAAAAATAAAGATGAAATAAGAAAATTAATACCTTCACCTAAAGTTAGCACTTATGATGAAAAACCAGAAATGAGTGCTAAAGAGGTTACAGATAGTGTATTAGAAGAACTACATAATACTCAGTATGATTTCGTTTTACTCAACTATGCAAACCCTGATATGGTGGGACATACAGGGGATTTAGATGCAACAATTAAAGCAATCAGCACTATTGATGAGTGTTTAAATAGATTGATACCTGAAATTATAGAGAATAATGGTATTGTAATTCTAACATCTGATCATGGTAATGCTGAAAAAATGCTAGATTCGAAAGAAAACTCACCTCATACAGCTCATACAAGTCATGTTGTACCTTTTTTAATTGTTGAGAAAGGTGTACGGTATCCGTTAAAGTCAGGTGGAAAGTTAGCAGATGTTGCTCCAACAGTTCTTGATTTAATGGGGGTTAATGTTCCTCAAGAAATGACAGGCAAAAGTTTAATTGGATAAACACAAAAAGGAGTGATTTTAGTGAGCATAATTGAAGATATTTTCGCAAGAGAGGTTCTAGATTCTAGAGGAAATCCAACAGTTGAAGTTGAGATTTTCACAGAATCTGGTGCCTTTGGGTATGCAAGGGTTCCTTCAGGTGCATCCACAGGAGTTTATGAGGCCTTAGAACTAAGAGATAAAAAAGAAAGATTTAATGGTAAAGGTGTTATGACTGCTTGTCGTAAAGTGAATGAAGAAATTGCACCTCATCTACTAGGTATGGATTGTACAAATCAATTGGCTATTGATAGAGTATTATTAGAGATTGATGGAACTGATAATAAAGAAAACCTTGGTGCTAATGCTATATTAGGTGTTTCAATGGCAACAGCTAGAGCATCTGCTGATCTATTAGGTCTTCCATTATATCAGGTTCTTGGTGGTGTAGGAGGAAAAACATTACCAGTTCCTCAAATGAATATTTTAAACGGCGGAGAACATGCTGACAATAATGTTGATATACAAGAATTTATGATTATGCCTGTTGGAGCTAAAAATTACCAACAGGGATTAAGGATGGGAGTAGAAATTTTTCATTCTTTAAAGAAGGTATTGAATGAAAATGAACTATCTACTTCAGTTGGCGATGAAGGTGGTTTTGCTCCAGATTTGGGTTCAAATAAAGAGGCACTTGAATATATCATTAAAGCAATAGAAAAAGCTGGCTACAAACCAGTGGATGAAGTTGCTTTAGCACTTGATGTTGCTGCTTCTGAAATTTTTGAAGATGGCAAATATCATCTTAAGGGTGAAAATAGAACTTTAACTGTAGAAGAAATGATTGATTTTTATCAAGATCTAGTAGAGAATTATCCTATTGTTTCGATTGAAGATGGTCTTTCTGAAGATGACTGGGAAGGATGGAAAGAGCTCACTGATAAGTTAGGAGATAAAATTCAATTAGTAGGAGACGATCTGTTTGTTACTAATACTGATAGGCTAAAAAGGGGTACTGAAGAAGGTATCGGTAATAGTATTCTAATTAAGTTAAATCAGATTGGAACTGTTTCTGAAACTTTAGATGCTATAGAACTAGCTAAACAAAACGGCTTTACTAGTGTTATATCACATCGATCTGGTGAAACGGATGATACATTTATTGCAGATTTAGCTGTTGCTACAAATGCGGGACAAATAAAAACAGGTGCCCCTTCTAGAATGGATCGAGTAGCTAAATATAATCAATTAATAAGAATTGACGAAGAACTATATGGTATTTCTAGGTACCTAGGAAAAGACAGCTTTTTTAATTTAAAGTAAATAATTATAAGTTATTCTCTAGTATGATTAGCCAGGAGAATAACTTGTCTTCTTTTTGATGTTGCTTTTTATATTCCCGTTGTGATAAAATAACACGGGATAAGGGGGTGGAAGAGAGATGGATGCGGTATTAACTGGAGTTCATGTAATAATTACATTAGTACTAATTGCAACTGTATTATTACAGTCAGGTAAAAGTGCTGGACTTTCCGGAGCTATTTCTGGTGGAGCAGAAACGGTCTTTGGAAAAAAGAAAGGTATTGATGCTCTCTTAAGTAAGGTGACCACAATGGCCGCCGTTTTGTTTATACTTAACTCTATTCTTTTGGCAGCACTTTAATTAAGCATAATATTTAAAACCAGGGAGTTTTTCTGGTAAAATCTCTTTATGCCTCAACCTTCTGGTTGAGGTAGTTTCATGGACAAAATTATAATAGAGAAGGGGGATAATTAATGAGCGTAATAGTAGCACCAATTGCAGGAATTATTGGCTTACTGTTTGCATTTTACTTAATTGGCCAAGTGACCAAGCGTGATGAAGGTACAGACAGAATGAAAGAGCTTGCAGGTGCAATTCAAGAAGGTGCAAGTGCATTTTTACGTAGGGAATATCGTAGTTTAGCTGTTTTTGTTATCGTATTATTCTTTGTCATTGGTTTTTTAATTGATTTTCCTACAGCGATTTCGTTTTTAGTTGGAGCACTTTTTTCTGGAACAGCTGGATTTATCGGTATGAGTGTAGCCACTAAAGCTAATGTAAGAACAGCGAATGACGCAAGAATAGGAATTAGTCAAGCATTACGTACTGCATTTTCCGGTGGAGCAGTTATGGGAATGTCAGTTGTAGGTTTAGGTATTTTGGGAATTGGGGTTTTATACATAATTTATGAAGACCCTGAAATTGTTAATGGATTCGCATTAGGAGCTAGTTCTATTGCTCTATTTGCTCGTGTTGGTGGCGGTATTTACACCAAAGCTGCAGATGTTGGAGCTGACTTGGTTGGTAAAGTAGAAGCTGGAATTCCTGAAGACGACCCTAGAAACCCAGCAGCAATAGCAGACAATGTTGGTGACAATGTTGGTGACGTTGCAGGAATGGGAGCAGACTTATTTGAATCTTTTGTTGGATCAATCATTGCGGCAATGACTATAGGGTTAACACAATACGGAACTGAAGGTGTTGTATTACCAATAGCTATTGGTTCAGTAGGAGTTATAGCATCAATTATTGGTTTCTTCTTTGTAAGAGTTGGTGAAGATGGAGATAAGTTAGCTTCCGCTTTAGAAAAAGGGACAATAGTTAGTGCTTTAGTAGTAGTTATTGCATCTTATATATTAACGAATTCATTACTTGGTGAGCTTGGACCATTTTTTGCTGTATTAGCAGGATTGGTAGCTGGAATTTTAATTGGTAGAATTACTGAATATTATACTTCTGAGCATCATAATCCAGTTAAGAGTATTGCTAATGCATCTGAAACAGGAGCGGCAACAAATATCATCAGTGGTATCGGTGTAGGAATGAGAAGTACTTTCTTACCGATTATTGTTATCACTGTTGCCATTTTCATTGCTCATGAAGTTGCAGGACTTTATGGAATTGCAATCGCTGCAGTTGGTATGCTAGCTACTGCTGGTATGACTATTGCAGTTGATGCTTACGGACCTGTAGCAGATAATGCAGGTGGTATTGCTGAAATGGCTGATTTAGAATCAGAAGTACGTGATATAACAGATGAATTAGATGCAGTTGGAAACACTACAGCTGCTATTGGAAAAGGGTTTGCAATTGGATCAGCAGCCCTTACAGCATTAGCTTTATTTAGTGCTTATACAGAAGCTGCAGACATTCAGGACGGAATTGACTTATCAACAGCGCCTGTTATAATTGGTGTATTAATCGGTGGAATGTTACCTTTCTTATTCTCAGCATTAACAATGGATGCTGTTGGTCAAGCAGCAAACCAAATGATTGAAGAAGTAAGACGTCAAATTAAAGAAAAACCAGGTATAATGGACGAGAGTGAAAAACCTGATTACGCGAGATGTGTTGATATTAGTACCGGAGCTGCGCTTAAACAAATGATTATTCCAGGGTTACTAGCAGTTGTAGCACCTCTTGCGATCGGTTTATTTTTAGGAAAAGATGCTTTAGGTGGGCTATTAGCAGGTGCCTTAGCTTCAGGTGTTATGATGGCTATCTTTATGTCTAATGCCGGAGGTGCTTGGGATAACGCTAAGAAATATATTGAAGCTGGTAATCATGGTGGCAAAGGTACAGAAACCCATGCTGCTTCAGTAGTTGGAGACACTGTAGGAGATCCTTTTAAGGATACCTCTGGTCCAAGTATTAACATTTTAATTAAGCTTATGACTGTTGTGTCCTTAGTTTTTGCTCCATTATTCCTTTAAACACATATAATCAGTGTACCGGGTCAACCCTATAACTGGGTGGCCCGGTTTTTTAATACTACTTTTATTAGGAAAATATTACTACTTGACCTAATTTATGATAAAATTAAAGGAAAAGTTTGGGGGTGTCTCCGATTAAAATTAATAAACGAACTGAAGAGGCCTTCTACCTGCCTGGAGGAGATAACATAGGTTGTTTATTAGTACATGGGTTTACTGGTACACCAGGGGAGCTAGAACCTTTGGGTAAATTTTTAAATAACAATGGTTATTCTGTTTATGCTCCGCTTTTAAGTGGTCATGGAACAACACCTGAAGACTTAGCAGTTACTACTAAAGACCAGATATTAAATTCTGCAAGAAAAGGTCTGAAACAATTAAGACATTGTAATAAGGTTATTGTTATGGGACTTTCAATGGGTGGCCTTATTTCAGGAATAATAGCTAAAGAAAATAAAAGTAGAGTAAAAGGACTTGTATTAATGGGTACACCAATTTATTTAAGTAACCGAATGGCTTACTTTGCTAAATTTTTAAAGTATGTGAAACCATATGTAGAGAAGGTGGATTCAAAATCTTATTCAATAACTCCAACTGGCTATGATAAGACTCCAGTTTCAGGTGTTGTTGAGTTACTAAAATTACGTCATGAATTTTTAGTTTCTATTAATAAGATTGAAGTACCTACTCTTGTGGTACAAGGAATGAAAGATGGTACAGTTAAAAAAGAGAGTGGACAATATATATTCGAAAATTTAAAAGTGGAAGATAAAAAACTACTTGAACTAGAAAAATCTAAACATATTGTAACACTTGATGTAGAGCGTGATTTGATGTTTGAGAAAATCAGTACTTTTTTGAAAGGGTCAAATTTAGATTAAAAAGTTAACAATTTGGGAAAATTAAAAAAATACCCTTTTTAAGCTAATATAACAAAATTATGAGGTGGTTGAATGAATTTTCGTGAAAAAATAATTTCATATATGGAGAAAGATGCTTATAAACCGATGAACTTTGAAGAATTAAAGGATGTTTTTAAGGTTAAAAAACCACAACAGGTTAAGCGATTTAAAAAAATAATTAAAAAGATGACTAAAGATGGTCAAATAGTAAAAACTAGATATGGATACTATGGTCTACCTGAGCGAATGAATTTACAGATAGGTACTATACAAGGACATCCAAAAGGATTTGCCTTTTTCTTACCTGATAAACCGGGTAATCCAGATGTTTTCTTGAGTCCTAAAAATTTAAATGGTGCATTACATGGTGATCAAGTTATGATCCGGGTTCATAAAGAAGAAAAACTTAACCAAAAGCCTGAAGGGGAAGTAGTAAGAATAATTTCCCGGGGAATATCAGAAATGGTGGGTTCTTATGATAAAAATAAAAACTTTGGCTTTGTCATCCCAGATGAAGATAAGTTTTTTTCTGATATTTTTATCAATGATAATGAAGATAAAGGAGCTAGAAATGGTGATAAGGTAGTTGTTGAAATTACTCGTTGGCCTAATACACCGGGGAAAAGTCCAGAAGGTAAGATTTCAAAAGTTTTAGGTAATCCTGATGATCCTGGTGTTGATATAGAATCTATCATTAATAAATATCACTTAAATGAAGGGTATCCACAAGAAGTGATAGATCAAGTAAATGAAATGTCTGAAGAAATAACTTCAAAAGATTATGAAGGACGAGAACTACTTCAAAGTATTTTGACAGTGACCATAGATGGTGGTGACGCTAAAGACTTAGATGATGCTGTTTCACTCGAAAAGCTAGATAATGGAAATGTAGAAGTTGGAGTACACATAGCAGATGTTAGTCATTATGTCAGAGAGGGAACTCCTGTAGATAAAGAGGCTAGAGAACGGGGCACAAGTGTTTACTTAGTTGATAGGGTGATACCTATGTTACCTACTAGACTTTCTAACAACTTGTGTAGTCTTAATTCTCATGTAGAACGACTTACTATGAGTGCTATTATAGAAATTACAGGAGATGGAGAAGTAGTTGATTATAGATTTACTCCTAGTGTTATTCAAAGTGATCATAGCTTGACATACCAAGAAGTAAATCAGATTTACGTGGGTGACACAGAGCTCAAAGAAAAATATGCAGATGTAGCTTGGATGTTATTTGAGATGAAAGAGTTATCTGAAAAACTAAGAGAAAGAAGGTTTACTGCAGGAGCGATAGATTTTGATTTTGATGAACCACAGGTTGAGTTAGATGATGAAGGAAAACCTGTCGACATTAAAAAACGTGGTAGAGGATCAGCTGAAAAGTTGATTGAAGAATTTATGTTGTTGGCTAATAGAGTTGTAGCTAAGCATTTCTGTAATGAAAACACTCCATTTATATACCGTGTTCATGAACAACCTGATGATGAAAAAGTAAGTACTTTCCGTGAATTTGCATCAAAATTTGGATATACTTTACCAGAAATCAAGGAAGAAGAAGAAATACATCCTAAGAAATTTCAAAACCTATTAGAAGAAGCTAAAGGCAATAAAGAAGAACGTGCAATCAGTACAATGATGTTAAGGTCTATGAAACAAGCTAGATATGCAGCTGAAAGTTTAGGACATTTTGGGTTAGCTTTTCAATATTATACGCATTTCACTTCACCTATTAGACGATATCCAGATCTTATAGTTCATCGTATGATGCGAGAAAAACTTACGAAAAAAGAGTTAAAGGAATCACGAGAGAAAAAATTAAGTAAAAAAATGGATGAAATAGCTTATCATACTTCATTAAAAGAACAAAACGCAACAGAGGCTGAACGGGAATCAGTAGATTACAAGATGGCTGAGTATATGGAACGTTACATAGGTGAAGAATTCAATGGAATAATTAGTTCCGTAATGTCATTTGGATTATTTGTAGAACTAGATAATCTTGTAGAAGGATTAATTCATGTAAGTTCATTAGTAGATGATTATTACCTTTTTGATGAAGAAAAATTTGCTTTAATAGGAGAACGTACACGTAAGACTTTTCGAATAGGTGATGAGGTGAAAGTAAAAGTAATTAAAGCATCAAAAAGAGAGCAAGAAATTGACTTTGAATTAGTTGAATAATCACAATTATTACGAAGTGAGGGTAATCAATTGGAACTAGGAGATCTTTGGCAGTTATTAGTCCGAAGTATAACAACTGTTTTCTTCCTGTGGGTATTTATGGTTCTGATTGGTAGAAGATTAATGGGAGAATTATCTGTTTTTGATTTTGTTATTGCTATTACCATAGGAAACATAGCTGGTGCTGACTTACCGGATCTTTCTATACCACATATCCCTACATTAATTTCTATAATTTTGTTAGGGGGGATATTAAGGTTAACTAATATTGGAATAATGCATTCCCCCTGGCTTAACAGAATGGTCACTTTCTCTCCGACTGTAGTAATACAAGAAGGGGTTATACTGAAAGATAACTTAAAAAAGTTAATGTTAAGAGTTGATGATGTTTTACCAATGCTTAGAAAACAAGGTATATTTAATTTAAATGAAATTGATTCTGCAGTTTTAGAACCAACTGGGAACTTAAGTGTTAAAAAAAAGTGTCAATTTGATACTACTACTAAAAAGGATCTTAATATTTCTACGGTATCTACAAAAATTAATAGTGGATTTCCTTTAGTTATAGTACTAGATGGAACTGTAGAAGACAAAAGTTTGAAGCTAATAGGAAAAAGCGAAAACTGGTTAAAAACAGAATTAGAAGTATATGGTGTAACTGATATCTCAAAAGTGTTTTTAGCAGTACTAAATAGTGATGGTTCTTGGTATATTACTCAAAATACATCTACCGATGAGTTACCAAACATTAATGTGAAAATTTAATTTTAGTGTGTTTACTAACTAAAAGTAAAATGTTATATTGTATAGGTATTTTGAAACATGCTGCGAGAAGGGAGGGGAGAACAATGAAAAAGATACTACTTATCACTGTACTAGGAGCTATGCTAGTTATGGTAGGATGTGGTGCAGAAGCCGATGGTGAAAAGGTTGGAGAATTTGCTGATGGATCCTATGATGCTACTGCTAGTGGACATGAGGGCGACATTACATTAGAAGTGCTAATCGAAGATGGTGAGATTGCTGATATCGAAATATTAGAAGAACAAGAAACTGAAGGAATCGCAGATCCTGCATTTGAAAGTATTCTTGAAGAAGTTATTGAAAATCAGGGGACTGAAGATGTAGATACCATTTCCGGTGCGACAGCTACAAGTGAAGCCCTCCTTGAGGCTATTGAAACTGCTTTAGATGAAGCATAGTTATTATAAGACATCGAAAAATTATTTTTCGATGTCTTTTTTAATAACAATAAAAAAATTAGGGAATACTAACTGATGTCATATTATGAGGGGGCGATTTAATGTCATCAGTAATGTGTCTATTACTAGTTTTAATAATGTGTTTAAGTAGTTGTGGCTATGATGCGCTAGATGAGGGATATAAAGATGGTACATACGAAACATCAGCAGAAGGATATGGAGGAAATATTTATGTGGAAGTAACCATTATAGACGGTGAAATAACTGATATAGAAATTATCGATCACGAAGAAAGTGAGGGGATATCTGATCCAGCTTTTGAACGTATTCCAAAAGAAGTAATTGAAGAACAAGGGGTAGAAGGTGTAGATGTTGTAGGTGGGGCAACTAAAACTAGTGAAGCTTTGATTGAAGCAATAGAAGAAGCACTTAATGAAGCCAGTTAAATTAAATATTATCCTTGATAATATTATAAATCTATGGTATATTATTTATTGTAATTACGAGGGGCATTAGCTCAGTTGGGAGAGCGCTTGACTGGCAGTCAAGAGGTCATCGGTTCAAGTCCGATATGCTCCACCATTAAAATATTGATTTGGCGGGGTCTTAGACCCCGCCATTTTTATGGAACCACACTAAAAACCAAAGTTCTTCCTAAGTTCTTCTAAAAGCTTTAGTTGCTCCATTAGACGAAAAAACTTGTCTTAGATCACTTATTTCTTTGATATCATGAATGAACTAGATATATGTCTATAAAGTCAGTTTTAAGTCTTTCTAAACTATCTTCAAAAGAACGCATAGTACCGTCATATGTTCTTTCTTTAGATTTTGTAGCTAATGTAACCTCAGTTCTTCTTTCTTTCATTACTTCACCAATATTTTCTTCACTTCCACCATTTCCATATGAAGGAGCTGTATCAATATAGTTAACTCCTAAATTAATTGCATTATTGATAATATATTGCATGTTTTGGGTTGTTTACATTTTGTACATTTCCTTCTCCGCCAAGACTAAAAAGACTAATATCTAATCCAGTCTTAACTAATGTTCTTTTAGGCATATTAGTCATAAAGTTCACACCTCCAGTTTAACTCTAATACGATTGAAATTATAGAAAAACCTGCCATGTAGGCAGGTTTAATAGTTAATTTGATACGACATTATTATAGTTTGTAGCCTCTGCTACTAATTCGTTAATAACGTCTTTGACTGTTGTTATTTTCTCAGCTCTGTAAGCATTAGTACCACAGAAAATAAGGCCATTATCTACATCTCCAATACAAGAGTTGACTAGAGCATCTGAAATACAGTAAGAACTACTAGAAGGATCACACGGCCGAAGACAATTGTAACATTTATTTATGGGTATGTCCTCTTCTTTTAGTTTATTAATAAACTGATTATTAATTGCTCGTCCGGGCATTCCGACAGGACTTTTTACTAGTTGTATATCTTCTTTAGCTGAATTAACATATGTTTTTTTAAACTCTTCAGATGCATCACATTCTTTAGTAGTTACAAACCTAGTAGCCATCTGTACACCTGAAGCACCAAGTTCTAAATATTTTTTAATATCTTTACCATTATAAATCCCTCCTGCAGCAACAACTGGTATTTTTTTATTATACTTTTCTTCAAAGGGTGCTAAATTTTCAATAGTCTCTGGTACAAGATTTTCTAAGCTTGGAGGATTTTTAAGGTCTTCGACTGTAAATCCTAAATGTCCTCCGGCTTCAGGTCCTTCTATTATTACCATATCTGGCACTCTATTATAGCGTCTGTCCCAAATTTTTGAAATAAGTTGAGCTCCTTTACCAGAGGAAACTATAGGAGCAATCTTGGTGTCTGAACCTTTTACAAGATCTGGTAAGTTTTTCGGAAAGCCAGCTCCTGAAACAATTAGGTCTACTTTTTCTTCTACTGAAGCTCTTACCATGTCTGCATAGTTATTTATTGCAGTAAGTAAATTGACTCCAATTACCCCCTCAGGGCTAAGGGACTTAGCCTTCCTTATATGCTTTTTTAAAGCTCTAATATTGGCTTCTTTTGGGTTTTCTTCAAAGTCAGGCTCGGAATAACCAATTTGTACTCCTGCAATCATACCAACAGCACCTGCATTTGCAACTGTTGAGGCTAAATTAGAAAGTGAAATACCTACTCCCATTGCTCCTTGTACTATAGGGAGTTTTGCTTCTAAATCTGCGATTTTTAATTTTGATAATGACATACATAACACCTATCCTTTATAATACTGATTTAGTCTATATTATATATGATTTTGAAAAAGAAGTACATATATTCGTAATTATAATAAGAGTTAAAGTTTATAAATTACACATTAACAAATCAAGGAAAATAGTTTACTATCTAGAAATTATAATATACAAAGTATGTACAATTATACATTAACCCTATTATTAATCAAATTTTCTAGAATATTAATAATTTGGTCGTATTACAAGCGAAGTTCAATCAGAGAGAGGTCATTATCTCTCTCTTTATTATTAAAATATGTTTTGAAATAGTGGAGAAAATAAATAAAAACAAAAGCAGGAATATAACTAAGTAAAATCGAAAAATATTTCATCAGAAGGATTGACCCGTGGGATAAATCAACCCCCTCGTCTTTGATGACATAATATTTGAGGAGGACGTTTGTATGTATATAACTTTTGATTTAGGGGGTACTACTTTAAAGGGTGGGATTTCAAATTATAAGGGAGAGATTGTAGAGAGGACAGTTGTTTCCACTGTAGATATACATAATGAATCAGATTTAATAGATACTATAAACATTGCTACAGAAAATCTTTTGAGAAAGATCAACATATCCATAAATTTTATAAAAGGAATTGGACTTGGAATTCCAGGTTATGTTCCTGAAGATGGTGAAAGGATCCCTAAAATAGTAAACTTAGGATTAGAGAATGTTTTTTTAAAAAAACACTTAAAAGAAGTCTTTAAAATACCAGTTAAAATCGAAAATGATGCAAACGCTGCTGCCTTAGGTGAATTTCATTTTGGAGCAGCAAAAGAAACAAAAGATGCTTTAATTATAACTTTAGGAACAGGAGTAGGTGGAGGTGTGATAATTAATGAAAGAGTCCACCGGGGAGTATCAGGTTTATCTGGTGAAATAGGACATATTACTGTAAAACTTAAGTCAGGAAGACAGTGTAACTGCGGGAAAACTGGTTGCTTGGAGACAGAAAGTTCAGGAACTGCTATTGAATACTATGGTAAACAAAAACTGAATTCAAATGTTACTGCTAAAGATGTTATTGAAAGAGCTAAGAAAGGCGAAGAAGAAGCTGAAAAAGTAATAGACAATTCGGCTTATTATCTTGGATATGCTCTATCAACTATGTTTCATGTATTAGAATTTGAAAAAGTAGTTTTAGGTGGTGGTGTAGCACGAGGCGGTTACACATTATTACCTCCTGTAAGAAAATGGTTAAATTTATTTATGCAAAATTCTACTGATTTTTCAGAGGAGCGGGTTGTACTATCTGAATTTGGGAATGATGCTGCATTATATGGATTATATTATCAGATAATAAACGACAGTTAAGTAAGGAGGTGGATTATGATAAAAATAGCTGTGTTAACAAGTGGCGGAGATTCTCCTGGAATGAATGCTGCTATTAGAGGAGTAGTACGAAGAAGTATTTATAACGACATTGATGTATACGGTATATATCATGGTTATCATGGCCTAATTAATAATGATATTGAAAAATTAGAAATGGGTAGTGTAGGAGATACAATACATCGTGGAGGTACTATTTTACACACTAGTCGCTCAGAAGAATTTAGAACAGAAAAAGGACAAGAACAAGGAGCGCAAAACCTAAAAAGTTTAGGGATTGATGGGGTAGTAGTTATAGGTGGGGATGGTAGTTTTAAGGGAGCAGAAAAATTATCTCAACATGGTATATCTGTTATGGGTGTTCCAGGGACTATAGATAATGATATTCCGTGTACAGAAATGACTGTGGGATTTGATACTGCTACAAACACTGTGATAGAAGCCATTGACAGAATTAGAGATACTGCAACTTCACATGAGCGGATTTTTGTTATTGAGGTAATGGGAAGAGACTGTGGAAATATTGCATTATGGGCAGGGCTTGCTGGTGGAGCTGAATCAATTTTAATACCTGAATTTGAATATGATATGGATGAGGTTCTTGATAGGCTTAAACAAGGTTATAATCGTGGTAAAAAGCACAGTATAATCGTAGTTGCTGAAGGTGTTAGTACAGGTTCAGAGTTAAGTGAACAAATAAAAGAAAAATCTGGATTAGATACTAAAGTTACTGTATTAGGTCATGTCCAACGAGGAGGTACACCTACAGCATACGATCGTATGTTAGGTAGTAGATTAGGTGCTAAAGCTGTTGATCTATTATTAGAAGGGGAATCTAATAAGATGGTTGGACTAAACAATAATAAAATAACTTCAGTAGACTTAACAGAAGTATTTTTAGAAAAAGAAAAGGTTGATTATGATTTATATGAACTTGGAAAGAGTCTGTCTATCTAGGGGGGATATGATGAAATTACGAGAGGAGAACCAAGATAGAATTAGTTTAAATACTGATTATTGTAATGACTTTATAAAAGAACATGAGCTTGAATTTTATCACGAACAAATTAATACAGTTCATGAACTTTTGCATGAACAAAGAGGACCAGGCAATAGAGCTTTAGGGTGGTTAGAACTTCCGATTAGATCTAATGAACAAGAACTAAATAAAATAAAAAAATTAGCAGAAAAAGTGAGAACAAAAGCTGATGTTTTTATAGTAATTGGAGTAGGAGGTTCTTATCTAGGGGCTAGGGCTGTTATAGATTTTCTGAGACAGGATAATAACTCACCAGAAATTTTATACTTAGGTCATCATATATCACCAAGGTATATAAAGGAAATTATGGCTTCATTGGAAGGGAAGGAAGTTTTTGTTAATGTGATTTCAAAATCTGGAGGGACATTAGAACCCTCTTTAGCTTTCAGAACTGTTAGGTCTTACATGGAAAAGCACTATGGTGAAGATGGTGCTAAAGAAAGAATCATAGCGACAACAGATGCAAGTAAAGGAAAATTAAAAACACTAGCTAATAAAAAAGGTTATGAGACATTAGTTATACCAGATGATGTAGGTGGTCGATATTCGATTTTAACACCTGTAGGACTGTTACCAATTGCTGTATCTGGCATTTGTATTGATACTATGCTTGAAGGTGCTAAGGATGCATACGCTTTATATAGTGAGCCAGACTTACATAAAAACCCGTGTTATAAATATGCAGTAATAAGAAACCTTCTATACAATAAAGGGAAAATTATAGAACAATTAGTTACCTATGATGCCTTTGCGGGTAATCTTACAGAATGGTGGAAACAATTATTTGGAGAGAGTGAAGGAAAAGAAGGAAAGGGAATTTTTCCAACACGTGCTGATTTTACAACCGATCTTCATTCATTAGGACAATATATCCAAGAAGGAAGAAGGCATCTATTTTCTACGACAATTTGGTGGGAAACTAAAGATGACTTAACCTTACCTGAACTTGAAGGAAATGAAGATGATGATGGACTGAAATATTTGGAGGGTAAGAGTTTTCATGAAATTAATCGGCAAGCTTTTTTAGGAACTATAAGTGCTCATACAGAAGGGTTAGTGCCGAATATGGTTATAGAAATTCCAGATACATCACCTTACTATTTAGGGATGTTAATTTATTTTTTTGAAAAGGCATGTGCTATTAGTGGTTATATACTAGGAGTTAATCCTTTTGATCAACCTGGTGTAGAAGCTTATAAAAAGAATGTGCAAAAACGCTTAAAACAAATTAACTTTTATTAGAAAGAGAAAACTAAAATCTAGTTTTCTCTTTTTTTATTACTTGACGGTTTTTATAGAGCATGTTATGCTTTTGGCAATAAATTTTATCACTTTAACACATTAATGTGGTAAAAGGAGGTACTGAATTTGTTTGAAAATAATAATGAACTACTTCAAAAACCTACCGGTGTAGATGATTTACTTCCTGATAATGTAAAAAAATATAAGGTTTTAAAGAAACAAATTATAGAGACTTTTAAATTATGGGGATATGAGGAAGTATCTGTTCCAACCCTTGAATATCCTGAATTATTTAGAGAAAGTAAAGGGAAGTCTGTTGAGCGCGAGATGTTTCAATTTAGTGATAATACAGGTAGACCGATTGTCTTAAGACCTGACTTTACACCATCAATAGCAAGGCTAATTGCAACATATTTTAATAAAAAACCTAGACCCATTAGATTGTGTTATTCTGGAAAAGTTTACAAACTCGGACATAGTATGTCACAAGAAAAAGAACTAAACCAGATTGGAGTTGAGCTTGTTGGGGACGGTGCAGCTTTAGGTGACGCAGAAATAGTTGCTATGGCTGTAGAAACACTTAAAAATTTAGGAATTGAAGATTTTGTTATCTGTATTGGTAATATGAATTTTATTGATAGTTTTCTTTCTGAAATTGGTTTATCTAATAAAGAAAGCAAGCTAGTAAAAGAAACGTTAAATGAAAATGATTTAGTTAAATATTACAGCCTTACTAAACAATTTGATATTTCTGAGAAGGCACGTGATTTATTACATCACTTACCAAAGTTTCGAGGAAAGAAAGAGGCTTTGGTTGAAGTCAAGCAAAAGTTACAATCTTTTAAAGCAGTTTCTTTATTAGAGGAATTAGAAGTGATCTTTGTTATTTTAGAAGGTTATAATCTTCAAGATAAAGTAACCTTCGATTTGTCTCTAGTAAGAAAATTTGATTATTACACAGGGTTTATAATAGAGGGATATTCTAAAAGTATTGGATTTCCACTATGTGGTGGAGGTAGGTATGATAACTTGATGAGTTCATATGGGAAGGATTTATCTGCTACTGGTTTTGCTTTTTCTTTTGATACCTTAATGAAATTAATGCCAGAAAAATTCATAGAAAAATCACCTACTAAAGTGTTTCTAAGCTCTGATAAAAAAAGTCTTACTAAAGCGTTGGCTAATGTAAGAGATTTAAGAGAAGAGGGGTATCAGGTAATTGTTGATTTAGAAGGGATTTCAAAAGAAGATGCGCTAGAACGTGCTAAGGAACACAGTACTGATGAACTCTACTATTACTATGATAATAATTTTTATCTAGAAAAAATCTAAATTAACCTAAATTTGGAGGGTTAGAAATGAACGAGTGTACTGAATTTCTTAGGATAGCTTTATCGAAAGGTAGAATACTTGAAGAAACTGTTGAGTTACTCGAGGGCTCTGGAATTAAGTGCCAACAAGTAAAGGGGAATGGTAGAAAGTTAATATATACTGATGAAAAACAAGGTGTTTCCTTCATTCTAGGAAAGCCTATGGATATCCCTACTTATGTAGAATATGGAGCTGCAGATTTAGGTGTAGTTGGAAAAGATGTGTTAATGGAAACAGAAGGTGAATATTATGAACTTTTAGATTTGAATATAGGTTATTGTAAGTTGGTAGTTGCAGGTGAAAAAGATAAAACGGAAAGAGACTATAGAACAATTGCTAGTAAGTATCCAAAACTTACAGAAAAATATTTTGAAAGTATGGGACGTCAAACCAATATTGTTAAATTAAATGGATCAGTAGAACTTGCGCCATTAACAAACTTAGCAGATTCAATTGTCGATTTAGTATCTAGTGGGCAGACTCTGAGAGAAAATAATTTAGTTGAGTTAGAAAAAATAACAGATATTACAACTAGATTGATTGCTAATAAAGGAAGCTATCAATTAAAACAGGCTCGTATCGTTAGTTTAGTAGAAAATATGCAAGGTTCAATTTAGTTAGATGTGGGGTGAGTGTTATGACAAACGAAATAAATAGAATTGGTAGAGCTTGTCGTATGACTTCTGAAACCAATGTAGAGGTAAAAGTTAATCTAGATGGAGAAAAACAAAACTCTAATATAGATACTTCATCAGGTTTTTTTAATCATATGTTGAAGTTGTTCGCTTATCATGCTGGTTTTAATTTAGAAGTTTTAGGTTCAGGGGACACAGAAATTGATGACCATCATTTAGTGGAAGATGTTGGTCTAGTTATGGGTCAAGCATTTAAAAAAGCTTTAGGTGACAAATCCGGTATCAATAGATATGCAGATATTCATCTACCTATGGATGAAGCTTTAGTATTAGTTGTTACTGATATTTCTGGTCGTCCTCACTTAACCTATGATGTCTATTTTCAAACAGAACGAGTAGGAAGTTTTGAGTTACCTTTAATTGAAGAGTTTTTAAAGTCATTTGTAAATGAAGCTAAAATAACTTTACATGTTAGAAAAATTTTAGGAAAAGATTCTCATCATATTGCAGAGGCTATCTTTAAAGGATTAGGTAGATGTTTAAATGATGCTACCACTTTCAATGGTGAGAAATATGTTATTCCATCTACTAAAGGAACTTTATAAAGTGAGGGAAATATATGATTGGCATTATAAACTATGGAGTAGGAAATTTATATAGTGTAAAGAACGCCTTTAATTATCTTGGATATGAATCAAAGATAATTAATACCAAAAAGATTTCGATAGATGTAGTGCACTAATTATACCAGGGGTTTGTTCCTTCAAAGAAGGTTTACGTTTGTTAGAATCAAAAAGTTTCCGGGAACCTATAGAAAATAAGGTTAAAGAAGGTATGTGTTTATTTGGTATTTGTTTAGGGATGCAGCTTTTATTTGAAAGTGGAACAGAAGGTGGTAAAACTCCTACCCCTGGTTTGTCACTTATCGAGGGAAATATCGAAAAATTTTCTCAAGATATAACCATACCTCATGTAGGATGGAGTCAGGTTAAGTTAAAAAACAACCATGAAATAACTAGAAATTTAGAAGATGATTATTTTTACTTTGTTCATTCTTATAAAGGTAATAATGTTAAGGCAGATAATATTATTGGAGAAACAATGTATGGGGAGTTATTTCCTAGTTTTGTAGCACATGAAAATATAATGGGGACACAATTTCATCCAGAAAAGCAGCAAAAGCGGGTTGAATATCCTAAAGGAATTTGGGAGGCTGATAGAATGCAGTTAGAACTGATACCAGCAATAGATTTGATAGATGGAAAGTGTGTACGGTTAACTGAAGGAGAACTAAATCAAAAGAAAACTTATAGTAACAAACCTTATGAAATAGCGAAATATTTTGAAGAACAAGGTGCTAGTAGACTACATTTAGTAGATCTTGATGGAGCTTTTAAGGGACAAATGACAAATATTAAAACAATTGAAAGAATTGTTCAGGCTATAGATACTCCAGTACAAGTGGGTGGAGGTATTAGAAACTTTGAGAAAATAACGTCTTTGTTAGATCTAGGTGTGGACCGAATTATATTAGGTACAAAGGCATATAAAGATCCGGAATTTTTACAAACAGTACTTGAAAAATATCAAAATCAAGTTGTAGTTGGAGTAGATGTTAAAGCTGATAAAGTAGCAACTGAAGGATGGGTTCAAGTATCAGAAACTAGCACTTATGATTATATAAGGACTTTAGTTGATAAGGGTGTGAAAAGAATTATTTTGACTGACGTTTCAAGAGATGGAAAACTAGAAGGTCTAAATTTACAACTATTAAAAGAACTTTTGTCATTTAATATTAATATTATTATGTCAGGTGGAGTTGGTAGTTTAGATGATCTTATTGATTTGATGGATTTACAAAGTGAAAATCTAGAAGGTGTTATCCTCGGTAAAGCCTTGTATGAAAACAGATTTGAATTAAAAACTGCCTTACAAGAGGTGAAATGATATGGTAGCTAAAAGAATTATACCGTGCCTTGATGTAAAAAACGATGAAGTTGTTAAAGGATTTAAATTTAATGAACTTAGATTTGCTGGTGATCCAGTGGAATTAGCAAAAAAATATGATGAGTCTGGTGCAGATGAGTTAGTTTTTTTAGATATTACAGCTTCTTTAGAAAATAGAGATACCATATTGCAGGTAGTAGAAAAAACTGCACAAAATGTATTGATTCCTTTTACTGTAGGTGGAGGTATTAGATCTTTAAAAGATATGAGAACTATATTAAATGCTGGAGCAGATAAGGTATCTATAAATAGTGCAGCAGTAAAAAATCCGGATTTAATTAATAAGGGAAGTAACTTGTTTGGCAGTCAGTGTATAGTTGTTGCTATAGATACAAAAAAGACAGAAAAAGGTTATAGAGTGTTTATAAATGGTGGTAATAAAAATACTGAAATAGACTTATTTGACTGGGTTAAAGAAGTCAAGGAACGTGGAGCAGGTGAAATTTTACTGACAAGTATTGATCATGATGGTAGTAAAGATGGGTTTGATGATGAAATAACTAGAAAAGTTTTTGAAGAAACTAACTTACCTATAATTGCATCTGGTGGAGCTGGAGCTATTGAAGACTTTTATAATGTACTATCAAATGGAAAAGCTAGTGGAGCTTTAGCAGCTTCTATCTTCCACTATGAAGAAGTTAATATTAAGGAAGTTAAGGAATATTTAGATGTTAAAGGAATTGAGGTGAGGTTATGATAAATGAAAAATTATTAGAAGAGATATCATTTTCAGAAGATGGTCTGTTACCTTGTATAGTACAAGATAACAATACTAATGAAGTTTTGATGATGGCATATATGAATAAAGAAGCCTTAAAAAAAACATACGAAACTGGCTATACATGGTTTTGGAGTAGAAAGAGACAAAAATTATGGCAAAAAGGTGAAAGCTCTGGTAATGAACAAAAGGTAGTTTCATTACAACTTGATTGTGATAAAGATACATTGTTAGCAAAGGTATTACAAACTGGCCCAGCTTGTCACACAGGAGAACCAACCTGTTTTTATAATACATTAAAAGAAAGTGACTTAGATAAATCTTATATTTCGATTATACCCAAGCTTTCTAAAATAGTTGAAGAGCGTTTAACTAGTAAACAAAGCGGTTCTTATACAGTAAAACTTGTAGAAAAGGGAGAAAATCAAGTATTAAAAAAATTGGGTGAAGAAGCAACTGAATTAGTAATGGCTTGTAAGGAAAGTGACAAACAAGAAATCAAGTATGAAGCTGCTGATTTAATGTTTCATATGATTCTTTCTTTAAAGTATTTTGAAGTAGATATAAATGAAGTTTTACAGGAACTTACTAACAGAAATCAATCACGATAATTTAAAAAGGTAATAAAAGATAAACTCACGAATTAGTACAAGAAACTGACTAAAGGAGGATTTTTCGTGATTGATCTTCATACTCATACTACACGGTGTGGACATGCTGAAGGAAAATTAGAACAATATATTTTAGCTGCAATTGATTGTAATCTAAAAGAATATGGTATTAGTGATCATTTTCCAATGGACTATTTAGGTTTTAGAGAAGAAGATATGTCTTCAATGTATTTTAATGAATTAAGCCAATATATTAAAGAAGTTGAAAATTTAAAAGAAAAATCTAGAGATAAGATTTTTATTAAATTAGGTTTAGAAATCGACTATGTTCAAGGTCTTGAGATAAAAACCAGTGAATTAATAAAAGAAAAGGACTTAGACTATGTTATAGGTTCAATTCACTTTCTTTTCGGTAAAGATGTTTCACATCCTAAGAATAAAGATTATTTTAAAACACGTCCTCTTATAGATATCTACCACGACTATTTTAAAAAGGTAGAAAACATGGTTAACTCTGATAACTTCGATATAATTGGTCATATTGATGTTATTAAAAAACATGGTCATGTTCCGAGTGAATCACTTCAAGAATTTTATATAGAACTTTCAAAGCTATTATCTAGAAAAAATCAAGTAGTTGAAATAAATACGGGTGGACTACGTGCACCAGTTGAAGAGATGTATCCGAGTTTTAATTTTTTACAAGAATTAGTTAGCCATAATGTGCCTTTAACTTTAGGTTCTGATGCACATAAGCCTAGTGAAGTAGCTTACGGTTTTCCTAAAGTTTATAGTATATTAAAGCAACTTGGAGTATCAAAATTAGTTACTTTTAACCAAAGAGTCCCTTATGAAATTTTTTTTTAAATTAAAGAATCTGGAAGGATGGTTTTAATGGAAAGTTTAGCCAGAAGATCAATATTAAATTTAAATAAGTATGTGCAAGGCACTACTTTTGAACAAGTAAAAAAACAATATAATTTAGATAACATCACAAAACTATCAAGTAATGAAAACCCTCACGGACCGTCAGAGAGAGCTTTCAAAGCTATTGAAGAACATTCTAAAAATGTAAGTGTATATCCTGACGGTTCTTATCAAGATTTAAAAGAAAGGCTGTCAAAGCTAAATAATTTAGATGTTAATAATATAGTTTTAGGTAATGGTTCTGATGAATTAATAAAACTTTTATTAGCAGCCTTTTTAAATCCAGGTGAAAAAGTTATTACTGCTGATATAACTTTTTCAGTGTATAAACATGCTTGTACAATGATGGATGGTGAAATAGTCAAAGTACCTTTGAAAAACTTTACACATGATTTAAATGGAATACTAGATGCGATTACACCTAACACCAAAATGATTTTTATTTGTAATCCTAATAATCCTACTGGAACAATTGTAACACACGAACAAGTACAAAGCTTTTTAGATAAATTACCTTCTGAAGTGATAGTAGTATTTGATGAAGCATATTGTGAATATGTTAGCTCACCAAACTTTCCTAATACTTTAGAATTTATAAGACAAGGATACCCTGTAGTTTCTTTAAGAACTTTTTCTAAATTATATGGTTTAGCAGGACTTCGGGTTGGTTATGGTTTTGCACCAAAAGAAGTTGTAGATATAATAGAAAAAGTTAGAGTACCTTTTAATGTTAATTTAATAGGCTATAAGGCTGCTTTAGCTTCTTTAGATGATACTTTTCATACTAAGTTTAGTATCAAAGAAAATAATAATGGAAAAGTATACCTAAAAAATGAACTAGAAAAACTCGGCTTAGAGGTTGAACCAACTGAAGCTAATTTTCTTTTAATTAATGTAAAAGGTGATGATCTTAAAGTAACGGAAGAACTAATAAAACGTGGTGTTATAGTCCGAAGTGGTAGTCACTTAGGGATTAAAGGATATATCAGAGTAACTATTGGTAGAAGAGAAGATAACGAAAGGTTAGTAGAAGCGTTATCAAAAATTAATTTCCAATTTTGACTTTATTGTAAACTGATAATATAATTGAATTCGGGCATTGATTATGTATGTTTAGGCTATGTGCCTTATAGGAGGTAGATATTATGGCTAATGATGTAATTGTTTTAACTAAAAATAGAAGAGCTGGACACGATTATTTTATAGAAGAAAAATATGAAGCGGGTATTGAGCTTAAAGGCACAGAAGTTAAATCTTGTAAAAATCGCAGTGTTAACTTAAAGGATGGTTTTGCCCGGATTGAAAAAGGTGAGGTTTTCCTGTATAATGTTCATATTAGCCCTTACGATGAAGGAAATCAATTTAACCATGAACCTACACGTACTAGAAAATTACTACTTCATAAAAGGGAAATAAAACAGTTAATAGGTAAAACAACTCAAAAAGGATATACTCTAGTTCCATTATCAGTTTATGTCAAAAGAGGAAAGATTAAAGTTGAGCTAGGATTAGTTAAAGGTAAGCAAAAGTATGACAAACGTGAATCTATTAAACGAAAAACAATGGAACGAGAAATGGAAAAAGCTATGAAAGATAAGATGAAGTACTAGCAATATAGCTTGTTTATTGGTTGACATAAATAGTAATCTTTGTTATATATAATTAATGCAAACCAGGGGGCGATCTGGTTTCGACGGGGATGTAGAGAGTAAGAGGAGCGAGCCCAGGATCCATGTGCCTGGCAAAAAACATGGGCTTAAAGTTAAGTGACGAAGATTACGCTTTAGCTGCTGCGTAACATTTAATGCGTAGCCATCCTCTCGTTTCTTTCCTGCGGAAACGAGTTGGGTGCCAAACTTAGCAGGATACCGATGTAAGTTGCCTCGATTACATTGGGAAATCTAATTGGGGCTAGCCATAGAAGTATCCAGCCTTTAGGAGACTTATATGGCGAAACACCAAAATAAAGGCTACGCTCGTAGAGCCTCTTACTTATGCATCTCCGGACGGGGGTTCGATTCCCCCCGCCTCCACCATACATAAATAGAATTAGATTATAATAGATATTTAAAGCTAGAGCTGTAATTAGCTCTAGCTTTTTTATATTCTATTAAAATAACGGTGATAGTGGAGAACGGTCATTTTTTTCTATAAATAAACACATTCTTTATAATCCAATTTAATTAAAGGAAAATCAATTAGTTAATAGAATCATTACGTAACGAGTATCTTTAAAAATTTTGATTGGAGGGTTATTGAGTATGAAATTAGATTATTTGAAGACATTTAAAAATTGTCTAGATGAACATGCTGAACTTCGGTTACAACAAAACTCTACAGTTTCATTGGCTCTAGTAAATGGTAGTTTAGTTAGAAATGAAAAAAATACGTCTAGTGGTATTTCTTCAAGAGTATATAAAAATGGTTTTTTTGGGTTTGCATCAAGTCCTAAAACAGATGAAAAAACAGTTAAAGATATAATAAACAAATCAAAAGAAAACGCTATTATGTTAGCTAACCTAGAAAAAAGAAATAAAAGTCAACTATCTGGTGAGAACTTTGAAGTAATTAAAGATTTTTCTACTAAAAAACCTAGAGTTTCTAGAAAAGCAAAACTAGACTTTCTAAAGAAATTACATGAATACACTGCTAAAACATACAAGGATCTAAAGTCTGATACGTTTGTTATAAATAATTTGGATATGGAGAAAAACCTATTAACTTCTTTTGGAGCTTCAGGTTTTACTATGATTCCAAGAACATTATTAGTAATCAGCCTTTCTATTGAAAAGGATGGTAATACTTATAATTCTTATGATGTTTTTGGTGGTCTAGGTCAATATGAAGATTATTTTGATAATCCTGAAGAGTTTTATGAAAAGATCGATAAAGTATATACAAAAGTTAAAGAAAAATCAGAAGGGGTTTATCCAGAGGCAGGTTACAAAGATGTGATTATGGACTCTAAATTAGCTGGAATTTTAGCTCATGAAGCTATCGGACATACTACTGAAGCTGACATGGTTAAAAGTGGTTCAGTTGCTAAAGATTATTTTGGTGAGAAAGTAGCAAGTGATTTAATCAACCTTGTAGACTTTGCTTATGAATATAATAATCAAGTTTGTCCTATGCCGGTTTATATTGATGATGAAGGTACAAGACCAGAGGATGCAGTGATTATTGAAAATGGTATCTTAAAAAGGTATATGAATAATAAAGACTTGTCTCGAGATTTAAATGATAAACCTACAGGAAACGCAAGGGCTTATGATTTTTCAGATGAACCGTTAGTGAGAATGAGAAATACAGCAATTTTACCGGGTGATGATAAGTTAGAAGATATGATAGCGTCAATTGAAGATGGCTATTACTTGACTAAGCCTAGTAATGGGCAAGCAGATTCTACTAGTGAATTTATGTTTGGGGTTCCAAATGGTTATGAAATAAAAAATGGGAAATTAGGTAGAGCCATTAAAGATACAACTATTTCAGGTGTTGCTTTTGATGTGCTTAAAACTGTTTCAATGGTATCTGATGAAATGACTTGGTCAAATGCAGGGATGTGTGGAAAAAAACAAGTTATACCTGTAGGAATGGGTGGACCTGCTATAAAATGTAAAATTAATATAGGAGGTAGGTAATATGGAATTATTAGATAAATGTATAAATTTACTAAAAGAAAAAGGTGCTGATAAGTCGGAAGTTTATCTTACAAAAGAAATAAAACAAGAAATGAATATTCATTCTGGAGAACTCAAATTGTTACGTACTTTAGAAGAATATAATTTAGAAATGACAGCAATTATTGATAATAAAAAAGATACGATTAAATTAAGTGATATCGATGAAAAATCTATTGAGGAAGCTGTTAGTGAAGTTATACATAATGCAAAAAATTCACAACCAGATGAAGCAAATGATATTTCAGATGTCATTCTTGAAAAAGATTTTCAAGATAAAGAAGTTGATATGGATATTAATATGATGCATAAAAGGTTGCATAACTTCATTTCAAAGGTTGAAACTGACTACCGTGACTTAGTAATTGAAGAAGCGATATTAGTTTATAATGATAAATATGATTATTATGCTAATTCAAATGGAGTTAAATTATCTTCTAATTCTGATAACTACTCATTTTTTATTATGTTTTTCGCTAAAAAAGAAAATAAAACATCCTCCTTTAATTATACATTTACTTGTACTAAAGATTTAGAAAAAGAATTACTTGAATTAGGAGCATTATCTGATTTATTAGAACAATCTATTGAACATCTAGAACCTAAAAATCTAGAGACTAAAAAAATAACAGGTGAAGTTATTATTACTCCAGATTGTATGAATGAAATGTTATCTTTCTTATTAACTCACTTACAAAGTCATTACCTAATTTCTAATATTTCAAAATTCCAAGGTAAACTTAATGAACAAGTTTTAGATGATAAACTTACTTTAAAGACTGAACCTGACTCGGAAGTTTTAGCGAATAAGAGTTATTTCGCAAGAGATGGTATAGTCAATAAAAATGACTATATCATTAAGGAAGGTGTATTAAAAAATTACCTCTTAGACTTATATGGATCTAAAAAAACTGGCTATGAAAGAGGTCCGTCTACTGGTGTTAACCTAGTAATGGAAAATGGAGATAAGACTTATGATGAAATGATTAACTCTATTGAAAAGGGAATTATTTTGTCTAGATTTTCTGGTGGAGAGCCTGCACCAAATGGTGATTTTTCAGGTGTAGCTAAAAATAGTTATTATGTTGAAGATGGCAAGATAAAGTATCCTATTAAAGAAACTATGGTTTCAGGGAATTTGTTTGAGATGCTAGAAAATATAGTAGCAATTTCTAAAGAAAGAGTAAATAATGGAGTTACATTATTACCATACGTTAAGTTTAAAGATGTTACGATATCTTCTAAATAGATATATTTAATGTAAAAGTGCTGTTTTCTTTTTAAAAGAACAGCACTTTTTAATAAACAACAATTAATAATAATTACTATTTGCATCAAACTGGTAAGTTTGATAGTATATATATAGAAATTCAATAAAGGAGGTCAATATAATATGGCAATGATGAAGGGAGTTTTAATAGCTTTAGCACCAGCAACACTGTATGCTTTATATGCTTATGGGATGTCTGCTTTCATACTTATTGTAGCTTCAGTTTTAGGCGCAGTAACAACAGAGGCAGCATATCAAAAAGTAGTTGGACAACCTATTAAGATTAAAAATCTGAGTGCAGTGGTAACAGGATTATTATTTTCATTTACACTATCACCATCAACACCAGTTTATGCAGCTGTGATTTCAATTGCTTTCGGTGTAATTGTAGGTAAACAAATTTTTGGTGGTTTAGGAAAGAACCTATTTAATCCAGCACTGATAGGTAGGTTATTTTTAATCTATGCTTTTCCAAATGCTTTAGATCCTTGGAAGTCAAGGGTAGATACTGTGAGTACAGCAACACCTCTAGGAGCGTTTTTTGAACAAGGTGATATGGTATCGGTAACCGAAGCTTTCTTTGGAGGGGTTTCAGGATCATTAGGAGAACTTTCAGGTCTTTTACTGATAGTTGGAGGTATCTACTTAGGTTATAAAAAATATATTCGATGGAGAATACCAGTTAGTGTACTTGCAACTGTAGCTATATTTGCCATCTTTATGGGACAAAACCCACTGTTTCACCTATTTACTGGTAGTGTCATAATAGGTGCCCTTTTCTATGCTACTGATCCAATGACATCACCTCGGTTTGAATGGGGTCAAATAATTTTTGGAATTGGTATTGGTGTGATAATAATGGGAATGAGATTTTGGGGCTGGCTCCCTGAAGGTGTAGCTTTCGGTGTATTAGTTATGAATATGTTTGTACCGCTATTAGATAAAGCTTTTAAACCAGTACGTGCTTAATGTTAGTATTTAAAATATTTGGAGGTGTTTCTAATGGTTGCAGATCCAACTTTTAGAGTAATAACCTTAGCCCTTGGTATGTTAATACTAGGTATAGGTTGGTATCTTTTAAAAATAAATCGTAAAGAGAATAGTGATGAAACAAAGATAAAAAAACAAATTAAAAAAGAAGCCATTCATGTTTCTACTATTTTTGGTGTACTTCATATGGTGATTATGCTAGGTTTGACAGCATATATTTAAGTTAGAGCAAAATGAGCTTATTCAAAACAATTTTTGGGTAAGCTCATTTTTACTAGATATTTAAGGCTAGAACTTAAAAGTGTTCTAGCTTTTTTTAATTTGACTATTGGTAAACTTTGAGTTAAAATACCCCCTGATGGTATAAGTGTGACAATACAAAGGAGGTCTTATAAATGTCTACTATAAACAAGACATAGCAATAATAGGTTGTGGCCCTGCGGGGCTTTCTGCTGCTTTAAATGTTGCTTCTAGAAATGGCACTAGTATTCTATTTGGAGGAAACAATTGTAGTCCTAAACTACAAAAAGCACCACATATTCCAAATCACCTTGGAATTTCAGATGTGAGTGGACAATTTATGAATACAGCGTTACAACAAGTAAAAGCCCGAGGAATAAACATTTTAGATTAGAAAGTAGAAAGTATTGTTAAAAGTGGGGATATATTTAATATCTTACCAAAAAATACAGTATATAACTCAAAAGCTATTATTTTAGCTAATGGAACTAATCAAAAAAGAACACTTCCTGGTGAAGAAAAGTTTCTAGGAAGAGGAGTCAGTTATTGTGGAACTTGTGATGCTGGATTATTCAAAAATAAAACAACAGTTGTGATAGCAGAACAAAAAGAAGAGGGCGAAAATGATGTTAAACTTTTATCTGAACTATGTGAAAAAGTTTATTATATCCCTTTATACAAAGAAGAAATTAATGTACCGAATAATGTAGAAGTTTTATATGAAAAACCAAACGCTATTATAGGGGAAAATAAAGTTCAACAGTTACAATTAGAAAATACTGTGATAAATTGTGATGGGATATTTATTTTAAGAGAAGCTATTCCAACAAGCCAATTAGTTCAAAGTATTGAGTATGAAGGAAATGCAATTAAAGTTAGTAGAGATATGAGTACCAATATTCCAGGAATTTTTGCAGCTGGTGATATTACAGGTTGGCCTTATCAAATTAGTAAAGCTGTTTGTGAAGGACAAATAGCAGCTTTATCAGCAATGAATTATATTAAAAACTTATATTCAGATGCTAGTTAAGCTCCTAAAGGAGGATATAAAATGACCGAAGAATTTAAAGTTTATACTACCTCGAGCACTGGGTGAAAAGTTTGCAAACCAGTGAAAGAGTTTCTTTCACGAAATGGGTTGGATTACAAAGAAGTTGATATCAATAAAAATCCTGAAGCAATTAATGAGCTTGTTAGTTTAACAGGAGAGATGAGAATTCCTGTAGTTAGAAAAGATGATAATTATGTAATAGGATATGACGAACACAAATTAAAGAAGTTAATTAACATGTAGGGTCTCTGAAAAATTTTAGAGACCTGTTTTATTTAGTATAACTAAATAAAAATTAAAGACTCTTAGATATTTTCAAATAAAGAAGCGTTTTTATTAATGTAAATAATAATAAGCTTGACCTTTTAAGTTTTCTAGTTTTGAAATTTTTCTCTTTGGACTATCAACCATGACAATACACCAGCTAATAATGCACCTGCTCCTATTAATTCAAAGGTTTCTTCAAAAAGGTGATCTATAATTCTCTAGCCTTCCATATGTTGATATAACACAGATATATCTTCAGTGGCTGTAGATATGATTCATTGGTATACCTTTTGTCCATATTCTTCTCACCAACCAGTTTCACCTGTTGCTGAAGTAATAGAAGCTATTGCGTAAAAAACAAAACCAGTTAAAAGATAAATAATAGTTCTATTATCTTGTGTTTCTAAATCTTTTTTCCATATCTTACAATAGCATATAAAGGTATTAAACCAAGCAATAAGTAATATGGACCGGTGATCCATATAGGGTGTACTCCATAATATTCAGAAAAGATAAACCTAAAATAATGTCTAGGGTTACCGGCATCTTCGATAACCATAAATACGGCAAGGATTCCCAAAAGAAACCAAAAGGACTTTCTTTCTTTAGAATCTTCTTGTCCAGCTACCAAACCACAATAAAGTGCTGTAAGCCCTATGAGCACCCACTGAAACATTTCAGTGAAACCACCTTCAATATATATGTGATGCCACAGAAAAGGGTTATTTAACTGTATATCATAAACCAAATAATCTCTAATACCCAATAAATTATTTACATCAACTAAGTATATAAATACCCATGTAGCTATAATGTAAAATATAACTATAGAAAAAATGAGATCAGGTTTTTTAAAATTCAAAAATTTCCCCTCCTGTGTTTTCTTTATGTAACACATAAAAATTATAACTTATCAATACTATAGATTGAATATATAAAATGTAAAGGTTTCGTAAAGATAACTTTATTAAGAATTTAACAAGGAAATTATAAAATAATATAGAAAAGATATTACTATGGTTATAATCTCGTGAATTGAAAATAATAATTAAGATGATAGGGTCATCTTAATTATTATTTAGTTTTAGTTGGAAGGATGAGTGAAGTGATAGGAAGTATTTTAATAATATTAATAAGCGGATTTGTAATGGGTAAAATCTTTGAAAAGCTACATCTTCCGGGATTATTAGGAATGCTTTTAGCAGGTGTTTTATTAGGCCCTAATTTTTTTGATTTAATTTCTTCTGACATAATAAATATAGCTGATGATATTCGGTTACTTGCTCTAATTTTGATTTTACTTAGGGCAGGGCTTGGTCTTAAGCGTGAAACTTTAAATAAAGTAGGGGTGCTTTCTCTTAAGCTAGGCTCTATCCCCTGTCTTTTAGAAGGAGCTACTGTCTTATTATTAGCTTACTTCTTTTTTGGCTTAGAGTTTATTGAAGCGGGTATTTTAGGGTTTATAATTGCTGCTGTAAGTCCAGCTGTCATTGTACCTTCTATGTTGAAATTAAAGGATAGAGGGTTAGGTACTAATCGTGGTATACCAGTAATGATTTTAGCTGGAGCATCTATTGACGATGTATTTGCAATTACATTAATTTCAATATTTTTAGGTTTAACTGCTGAAGGTGCTGACAATTCCATTTTTAGTTTATTAGCTATTCCAAGAGAGATAATAGGTGGTGTGTTGTTCGGGTTATTAGTAGGATATTTACTTGTTAAACTTTATGAAAAAATCAAATTAACAGAAACTGATAGAATTGTAGTATTAAGTATAGGGGCTCTTTTTGCTTATGTAGTAAGTGATATTTTACAAGTTGCAGGTTTACTTGCAATTATGGTAGCCGGAGCTTATCTACTAGAAAAACAAAAGCCTTTTGCAGAAGAATTTTCTGCTAAATTAAAAGAGGTATGGGCTTTTGGTGAAATATTTTTATTTGTGTTAATTGGTGCTATAGTTGATGTATCTTTAGCTATAGAAGCAGGGCCGATAGGGATTCTCATCGTAACAATTGGTGTTTTAGTGAGAATGTTTGGAGTTTATATCACAACATTAGGCTCAAACTTAAATGCTAAAGAACGTCTTTTCTGTGGGATTTCATACAGCCCTAAAGCAACAGTCCAAGCTGCTATGGGAGGTGTCCCACTGGCTATGGGGTTACCTAATGGTGAATTGATTCTTGCACTTTCGGTCTTGGCAATTATATATACAGCACCTTTAGGAGCTTTAGGTATAGATTTTTTTTCTAAGCGTTTATTATCTAAAGATGAAAAAAATAATTTATCAGGTTAGAAACTTAAAGAGCAGGCAAATGAGCCTGCTCTTTAATAATATACGCTAAAAATTACTTTTGGTCCTTAAAATCCAAAATTAATCATATATGATAATTACTATATTACATGATTTGCTACCCAGTTATGATCTACCCATATTCCTATTACTTTCACATTAAAATTCCAACTGTTTATAAGTTTTATGGATTCTATAATGTCTAATACTTGTCCATCTTTATCTTTTAGATTATTAGCGCAGTCATAGTGACCAATGATGGCAATAAGGTTTGAAGCGTGCTTATTTATTGATAAGTTAACTCTCGATTTTATTGATTCAATGGTATTATAGTCTACATTTTCAGATAAAATACGGTTAGGTCCGGGTTCAGTTATCATGTCAACATAATTAGCTTTATATTCTTCTTTTAACTTTTTTAAGACGGCTTCTTGAACTCTTCCATCAATACAATTGATTGCAGTTACAAATTTATTCATTAGATCACCCTTTTCTCTCACAGTTAACTAAAGTATATCAAATGTACAAAATTATAGCTATATATTTTGTATAATTTTAGGAAATTAACAGACATATTAATGGTATAGACATGCATAAAGTCACAGCAGGGGGTGTTAAAATGAAGAAAACGATTTATTATTACCGCGGTAAGGTGAAAGATTTGAAAGCTAATTTAAAGGGTGTGATGGAAAATAAAGTAGTTAACCTTGATTACTATAGAAGGAGAAAAATATAATATGTTTTTTAACATTAAAAAAACAGATAAAATAGCAGCAATAAAAGATGTGATTGAGGAACATTTAGAGATCGAAAAACAAAAAATAATTCTAGAGTGGCTAGATCGAAAAATAGCAAATTACGCTTGTGAGAATACGTTATGTTATCATTGTCTAACAAAGATGAAGTATGGTGGTTATATTATAGACAAAAAAAGTAAAAGAAGGTCTGATGGAAAATTAGAAAAGGTACCAAGTTATTTATTTTGTCCTAAATGTAGTTATAAAGAACATCTCTGATTAGCTCTACATGCTATGAAATTATTAATATTTATTATGTATTACTACAATATTTACTAAACTTTAGATAATTGACAATTGTTAGTTTCAGTGGCAGATTCAGAACTTAAGTAAACAAATATTTAGTTAGGTTTTATGAGGAGTGAGACCATGGTAAAAAGCTATGAAGAAATTAATATTGAGATAAATAAACAGCTTTCTAAAAGGAACAAAGGCATATGTGAGCGGTCTTTCCTTACAAAATTTTATAGCAGTTGGGCTTAAGGTTGAACTGTTGATAGAATTAGATGGTTCGGTTGGTGATTTTGTTTTTCTTTAAATAAAGGACCTTATATTAAGCTGTTAGGCGATGCCGGAAGGTTTATGGCTGATACAATGACCCATGGTGAAATTAAAGTGAATGATAATGTAGCACATGGATTAGGTTTTAGTATGTATGGAGGAAGAATATTTGTCCAAGGTGATGCGGGTGGTCGACTAGGTCAGTTAAATTAAGGTGGAACAATAATTATTAATGGAAGTGCTGGTGATGATATAGGGTTATATTCCCTTGGTGGAGATATAATTATAACTGGAGATGTTGGTAAACGAGTTGGTGACTGGATGGTAACGGAAATATTTATATTGGTGGAGAATACTGTGAGCTTGGAAATAATGCAAAAGAAAATAAATTAGAAAAAAACGATATAAAAAAATTACAGAATTATTTTAAACAGTATGATATAGATAAATCGGTTGAAAGTTTTGTAAAGATTGAACCTATATGCTCCCGACCTTTTTATAGAAATGATAAAAAGCTATATGAAAGTAATATACGAAGGGGGCTTAACATGAATATATGGAATAAGGATAACATTAAAGATACGGTCTTTTAGTGGCAACTTGTATGGATTCTGAGTATGGTGATCCTGATAGTAACCCAAAAGACTTTAAGAATTTATATCAATATTCTCCACTTCATAATATAAGAAAAAACCAAAGTTACCCTAATACTCTAGTTATGACTGCTGATACTGAGGATCGTGTGGTTCCTGCTCATGCTAAAAAGTTTGTTAAATCTTTAGAAGAAAAAGCTAACAACCCCAAAGACATTTATCTTTGGGTAGAGAAAAAGGCTGGACATGGCGTTGGGAAACCTACTAGTAAGCTTATTGATGAATCAGCAGATAAATTAACTTTTTTGTTTAGAAACTGTTAGATCTCCAATAATATATAAACCACCTATTATACCTAGATGAACTATAAAACTCATTAAAAAAGTTTCAAAAAAGTTCCAATTGTTATATACTAACATCTCGTTTAATTTAAAAAAGAAATGACTTATTACAGCTAATAAAGGAAAAGATAAGGTAACTATTATTTTAGTAAAAAAATTTGACGCTAATTTAATGAAATATACAAATAATATTACTAAAGGAGTCCAGGTTCCTGATAGGAAAACTGGTATATCCGCTATGAAAAAGAGGTCTACTTGTCTATAATCCCAAAAACCAAACCTTATATCTAAAAAATAAAATAAAATAAATGCCAATCCGATACCGAAGACAATTCCAAAAATTAATTTTTCTAATATAACTTTTTTGGGAACTAAAACTAGCAAAAGAATAGCACTGATAATAAATAATAATGGTCCTGCTAATCCAGGTAAGTACATGAATTCCCCTCCTTATGATAAATTCTACCTTATATTTTCTCCATTAAAAGAAATACTATGTGAAATTTAAACTTGACATTGATTATGCTCTCTGATAATTTTTTAGCTGTACTATAGACGGAGGAGAATTGCAAATGGCTGATAAAATCACATTAATTGACGGATATGTAGATGAACCATCTTGTTTAGGAGTTCCACCTTATATTTCGCCATATATAAGATATACTTACGGTGCTTTACTTAAGTCAGGTCTTAAGGAAGACCAAATTAATTATATTACTATTGATAACTTACGTAATGATAAAAACTTATTAGATGAAGTTATTAATAGCCACTTAGTTGTTATAATTGCGGGTACTACAGTACCAGGAAAATATTTAGGTGGAATGCCTATTTCTTTTAATGAAATTAAAAAAATTAGTAAGGAAAACAAAGGAAAGACCCTTTTAGGTGGACCTATTATTTTATGTTCATATGAGAGTTTAAATGTAGAGATGCTTGATGAAACAGGTGCGTTAAACCTATATGAATATTTAACAGGAAATCGTATATCAGAATTTGATATTCCTTCAAGTATAGAACGTTTTTCTAGAGAAGGTGCTAGATTATTAAATAAACATCCTAATTTTCCATATGTTGTTTGTGAACTTGAAACATATCGAGGCTGTATTAGAGAAAAAAATTGTAGCTTTTGTAGTGAATCACTTAAAAATGTTTTATATACTAGAAAACCTTTAGATATAGCAGAAGAAGTTTCATCTCTAGAGAAAGAAGGGGCAAAATATTTCCGGTTAGGTGCTCAAACAGATCTTTTTATGTATGGTGCTGTTAAGAAAAATGGTCAATTAGTACCAAACCCAGATACTATAGAAAAACTTTATAGATTAATTAGACAAAAAGCACCAAATTTATCAGTGTTACATATGGATAATGTTAGTCCTGGAACTATAGGTAGATTTCCAAAAGAATCACGACAAATTTTAAAGACAATAGTTAAGTATAATACACCTGGAGATACTGCTGCCTTTGGCCTAGAATCATGTGATCCAGACGTGTTATCGAAAAATGATATAGGGACAGATCCAGAAGAAACTTTCTATGCTATTGAACTAATGAATGAAATAGGTAGTATACGGGAAAATGGTTTACCAAAGTTATTACCAGGAATTAATTTACTTTATGGTTTAGCCGGACAGTCTTCAAAAACTTATGAATTAAACTATAATTTTTTGAAAGAAGTATTAGATTCTGGTTTGATGCTTAGAAGAATTAATTTACGTCAAGTAAGAGAAATTGCTGGCTATCAAGGTGAGAAAGTAAAAAAGAAACTTTTTAAAGAACATAAAGAAGTTGTAAACCAGGAAATTAATAGACCTATGTTACAACGTGTTTTCCCACAGGGAACTATAATTCGTAATGTAAGAATAGAAAAAGTTGAAGGGAATATTACTTATGGTCGTCAATTAGGAACCTATCCAATTTTAATTGGTATACCTGGAAGACATGAAGCAGATGCATTGGTAGATGTTAAAGTAGTCGACCATGGTTATAGATCCATAACTGCAATAAAGTATCCATTTAATATAAACAAAGCTCAAAAAGAAGAAATTTCTTCCTTACCACAAATAGGAAAAAAAAGAGCTGCTAAATTATTTATAAATAAACCAATTACAGACCGGGAACATTTCAGAACTTTACTAGATACGTCTGTTGATATCGAGAAATTAATAAGTTATATTGATGATTTAAATTAATGCTATTAGGGGAGGAAGAATGATGACTAGTAAGAATGTAGAAAACATAAAAGATTCTCAAAAGGAACTAAAGTTAATAAAAAGTGATAAACATTACGAGATTATTTCAAATGGTGTGTTTTTGAAGTCAACACATGGAGGGAAAAGCGAAATTGAAATGGTTAAAGATGGACTATTTTATCTCAGTGATCACAAATTAGAAAATATACGAATTCTTATTGGTGGTTTAGGTGTTGGTTATTCTCTTATTCCAGCTGTTGAAGATGAACGAGTAGAAGTTGTAGACGTGGTTGAGATACATAAAGAAGTTATAAATTGGAACTATCAGTATTTTAGTGAGTATAATAAGGATGTTATCAATAGTGATAAGGTTAGAGTTTTCAATGACGATATAGGGAAATATCTTGAGGAAAACAGTAACAAGTATGATTTAATACTACTTGATGTAGACAATGGCCCCGACTGGTTGGTACGGCCTGAAAATTATCATTTATATCAGAGTGAAGGTCTTAATCTTTTAAGTGAATCATTAGCTCTGGGGGGCTACATAGGAATCTGGACCATCTCTGAAAAGCAGGAATTAGAAGCTAATTTAATAGCAAATTTTGATTATGTTATTATGCGTTCTTATCAAAATATAGATAGTAAAAGAAGAAGTCATTATGACTATGTTTATTTTAGTAAAACCGGGAAATAATCCCGGTTTTATTAAAATAAAAGCTCCCCTAATGGGGAGCAGTGAGAGGGTTGAGGTTTTAAATACCAGGAGATGTCTTTATGGCTTAATTAATAATAGTTAGATTGATTTTGTTTTTGACCTTGACTAGCTTTTTCAGGTTGATACCAACCTTTGTTTTTCATTGTTTCTAGTAAATTTAAATGACATTCAAGAGTATGATCATGTAGGTCGTAAAAGGCTTGGCGAGTGTTTGGACTATTAGCTTCTAAAATACCTTGATGATATATAGTAGAAACATGTTTTGTACTAGTTAGAATATCATTAACAATATCCTTGTCAGATAATGATTGTTGTTGAGTTTGAGTCTGTGTTTGCATATGTATCCCTCCTTAGGATATTTTAATTTTGAGGAAAGCCAGCTTGTTGTAAAAAGTTTTGTAAAAAGTTAACTTTCTCTTCACAATCTCTTTGGACTTGTTGGATTGAATTTTTTGCTTGTGGGTCTTGGACTTGATTTAAATAAGTGTTACACTTATTTAAACAAACCTGTTCATGATGAAGCTGATCTTGAAAATATAACTTTTCTTTTTGAGTGAGTTGTTGTTGCTGTGTTTGATACACGGCGAGCACCTCCTCTTATTTTATAATCTTAGTGACCAAGCATAGTATTAAACATGTGAGGTGAAATTATGCGTTGTTTTTTTGCACTCTTCTTTGATGAAGATGTTACAAAAGCTATTAAAGATAATCAAAAAATATGTAAAAGCAACGGAATTACAGGTAAATATGTAGCACCTACAAATATTCACTTAACTCTTAAATTCTTAGGTGATGTAGAGTCTATTAATATAACAACTTTATTTGAAGTATCAGATTATATAAAAGAGATTCAAACATTAAATTTACAATTATCTGATTTAGGTGTTTTCCCTAACTTAAAAAATCCAAAAGTATTATGGCAGGGAATTTCAGGTCCAGATAAAGACCAATTAATAAAATTACATACCTTTATTGATGAGTTTTCAAAAAAGAGGCTTGGTATTGAACGAGAAAAAAGAAAGTTTTTTCCTCATATAACTTTAATGAGAAGACCATCTTTTGAAAAAAGACTAACAATAAATGATATTAAAAAATTTCATATTAATAAGCCTGAGGTTAAGATAAATTTTTGTTCTTTAATACAAAGTGAACTGACGAAAAAAGGTCCTATATACTCTGAACTTAAACGTTTTTATTTTCTATGATGTTATAGGGAGGGAGAAGCTTTGTTTGAACTTTTAGAGGATATTGAACCAAAATTTCAAAAGCGTTTTAAAAAAGAAGTTAGTATGGCAGAAATAACAAGATATGCTTTAAAGATAAATAAATCCGTTTGGATAATAGTAACTAATCGTAAAATTTATATTTTAGCTAAAAAACTTTGGTTTATTAGACCATTAATATTTTCCTTTTCAGAGATAAAAGATTTTAAATGTAATGATGAGACACTAGAAATTATTTTACGTAATAATAATTCAAATAAATTTAAGGTTGAATTCAATAAAAAAGAACAATTAAAAAAATTAACTAAAGAATTAAATAGTTTGATTAATTAATTAATCTCTCGGTAATCCGGGAGTTTTTTATTTTGAGATCATTTGGACTGTCACGTATTTGAGGTCTAAGAAATACAATATTGGTGTATCTGATTAATTGTCGTTTAAGTGAAAGGAGGGAAATAAATGGGTGAAGCTTTTGCACATTTTTCTGGAATAGTTGATCCTGTTTATTTTGCTATAGTGGCACTAGGAGTATTTGGTGGGATTTTAGTAGGCTCCCTTCCGGGGCTTACACCAACTATGGGGGTAGCTTTATTAGTGCCCTTTACTTTTCATTTATCTGCAGAATTAGGATTATTAATGCTAGGTTCAGTGTATGTTGGAAGTGTATATGGTGGAGCGATTACAGCTATTTTGATTAACATTCCAGGAGCACCCGCTTCTATTGCAACAATGTTAGATGGTCACCCTATGGCAAATAAAGGAGAGGGCGAAAAAGCAATTCACTTAGCAACTATCGCATCTTTTGTTGGCGGAATATTTGGAGTATTACTCCTTATGTTTTTTGCACCATTTTTAGCTCAAGTATCTTTAAATTTTGGGCCAGCAGAACATTTTTGGATTGCTGTATTTGGTATCACTGTTATTGCAGGGCTGTCACAAGGATCAATTTGGAAAGGGCTTATTGGTGGTGCTATTGGATTATGGGTTAGTACAATTGGAATTAGCGAAATAACAGGTACATCACGGTTTACATTTGGTTTTTCACAACTGACTGGTGGAATTGGATTAGTCTCTGCTTTAATTGGTCTCTTTGCATTCCCTCAAGCCATGACTTTTCTTGAACGTACTTTATTAAATAAGGAGAAACGTAATAATAAAGACAATGTTTTTAAAAAATCTCGCTCTTTCTTAAGCGCTATCAACGAAACTTTAGGTAGTATCAAAATATTGGGTTTAGGTACATTTATAGGTTCACTAGTTGGTTTGATACCAGGAGCAGGTGGTCAGGTAGCAGGACTTGTAGCCTATAATGAAGCTAGACGTCAATCATCTGAAAAAGAAAAATTCGGAACAGGTCATAAAGACGGTATTATTGTAACAGAGAGTGCTAACAATGCTATGGTTGGTTGTTCATTAGTGCCGCTACTAACCTTAGGTATCCCAGGAAGTCCAACAGCAGCTGTTTTACTAGGTGGATTACTAATGAACGGGTTGTGGCCTGGGCCTGAGTTATTTCAAGAAAATGCTTCAGTAACTTATACCTTCATATTTGGTATGATGTTAGCTCAAGTATGTATGTTATTCATTGGAGGTTTTGGTGCTAGATTTTTTAAAAAAGCAATGTATGTACCACCAAATATAATGGCGCCACTAATTTTAGTACTGTGTGTAATAGGTTCATTTGCTGCAAGAAACAATTTTGGTGATGTTTGGAGTATGTTAATAATTGGAATTGCGATGTTTTTTGGATTAAAGCTTGGTTTTAGTCCTGCTCCAGTTGCTTTAGGATTTATACTAGGAGAATATGCTGAAAGAGGGTTTTTATTAGCTAGTAGAGCAAGTGTTAGTGAAGGATCAGTTATACTACACTTTCTTGATCGTCCAATAGTTATTGCCTTAATAATCTTAACAGCTATTTCAATTATAACTACAACTATATTTGAAGTTAAACATAAGCAAAACGGGGAAGGGGTGAATAAGTAATGAAGTTAAATAAACTCCCCCTTTATAAATTAGAATTAATTGTAGTTGTGTTTTTAATAGTAGCCTTCATATCTATTATATACACAAGTTTTTCATATACACAGGAAGCTTATATTTTTCCTGTTGTAGCTCTTTCGATCGGGATAGTAGTATCAATCTTACAAGGGGTTGTAAGTATTAAAAGAAGTAAAAAACAATACAAAGAAAAAGATCCAATCCCTTTTAAAAATACCCCTTTAATAAAAATGATCCCTATATTGTTAAGCTTTATCCTATATCTTTATGTAGTGTCTGAACTTGGTTTTTTTGTTACTACCTGGATATTTTTATCAGCGCTATTGATTTTTTTAGATAAGACAAAAATTACTCAACGGTTACTAGTTGGAACTGGGTTAACAATTGTTATGTACTTGTTATTTAGTTGGGTTCTTAATGTTCCATTACCTAGAGGAATTTTAATATAGGTTAGGAGGTAATTAATATGTGTATAAAAAAACATTTATTATTGTTAACACTTGTGTTAACTGTAGCATTTACTGGTGTTGCATGTTCACATGATGATGACTACTCTAATTATCCTGAAAGACCAATACAATTAATTGTAGCATTTACTCCAGGTGCTGCGACTGATACTCAAGTACGGATTTTAGCAAAATACGCTGAAGAAGAGCTAGGTCAACCAGTAGTAATACAAAATATAGAGGGTGCAGGCGGTCAGGTTGGCTGGAATGAATTCTCTGAAGCAGAACCTGATGGGTATACGTTAGCAGCTTATAACCTACCTCATATTTTAGCACAACCGTTAGTTGAAGATACAGAATATTCTAGAGAAGACTTTGAACCTATAATGAACTGGGGTTATGACCCGACTGTTTTTGCAGTACGTGAAGATAGTCCTTATGAAACATTAGAAGATTTATTAGAAGATGCTAAAGAAAATCCAGGAGAGATCTCAATTGGTAAGGCAGGATTATATATAGGGCACCATTTTTTAATAATGCAGATCCAAGATGAAACAGGTGTGGAGTTTAATCAGATGCCATTTCCTGGCGGTGCTGAAGCTTTGTCTAATCTGTTAGGTGGTCATATTGATGTTGTATCTGGAAACTTAAGTGATATGTATAGGCAAGGTGATGAGGTGAGAATTTTAGCTGTAGCCGCAGAAAAAAGACATGAAGAATATGCTCCGAAAGTACCTACTTTTAAAGAGTTAGGGTATGAGAGTGCTATTATGAGTACTGATCGTGGAGTCGCAGCTCCTAAAGGTACACCAGATGAAGTTATAGAAAGGCTAGAAGAAGCGTTTTACAAAGCTGCTCAAAATGAAGAATATTTAAAAGAAATGGATGAAGCGGGTGCTGATACTCTGTTTTTAGAAAGAGATGAAGTAAAAGAAGAATATGAAGAAAGAGAAGTAATTTTAGAAGATCTTTTAGAGACTTTTGGACATTTAGAATAATAATTAAATGTTGTAACATTAAACCTCCACCTCTTCCATAATCTAATATGGAGGGGGGAGGTTTAATGGGTCAAGAGACTATTGTTCTTTTAACAATCCTACTTCTTGCTTTAATAGGAAAAAATGAATTAGTAGCGACAGCAGGGGCGCTACTATTTGTTATGAAGTTTTCAACATTATGTAATGTATTTCCTTTTCTAAATGAAAGGGGAATAGAACTTGGGATACTCTTACTCACTATTAGTGTTTTAACTCCGTTTGCAGCCGGAGATATATCACCAGGAGAATTGATTTCAACCCTTAAATCACCCGCAGGTATGGTAGCTGTTTTTTCTGGAATAATTGCTTCTTATCTTACAGGTCATGGGGTACATTTACTGCAAACTCGTCCTGAAGTTATGGTGGGTTTAATAATAGGGTCAATATTAGGAGCATCATTACTTAAAGGGGTACCCGCAGGCCCTTTAGTTGCTGCAGGGTTAGCTGCAGTTATTATTAAATCATTAAACTTATAAATTAACTTGACAGCTGTAATTGTTAAATGTACACTTACTTTAAGTAATAGTATGAACTTATCATAGGAGGAAGGTTTCATGGATAAGGACTTTGATGAATTTATAAAAGAAACTGAACTAACTATAAGAAAAGTAAATACCATAATCAAGCGGCGTGGTCGTGAAATATTGCAAGACTTTAATATAACCCCCCCTCAATTTGTTGCTCTACAATCATTGACAAAAGAGGGTAAGCTTACAATAGGTGAATTAGGAGATAGATTGTGTTTAGCTTGCAGTACAGTTACGGATTTAGTGGATAGGATGGAAAAAAACGAACTTGTCGAAAGGTTTAGAGATCAAAAAGATCGAAGAATAGTTAGAATTAAAGTACTTGAAAAAGGTCATCGCTTGATTAACGAAGTGATTACAGCAAGACAAGAATATTTGGCTAAGATACTTAAAGATTTGTCTGAAGAAGAACGAGAAGGTTTATTAAGTGCCTTGAATCAATTAAATGATCTTATGGATCATTAGGTTCAATCCCATGACTCATGGGATTTTTTTATTGAATGTAAGATTAATAAAACAAAGTAAACATAAAAATAAGGTTTGATGTAGATAAAATATGTTGTGATATGAGGAGGTAATATATATGAGTGCAATGAATAAAGATCAAGCAATAGCCCTATTAGATTCAGGAGTAGGTGGGTTGACAGTAGCAAAAGATGTTATTAATTTCTTACCTAATGAAAGAATAATTTATTTTGGTGATTTAGCTCGTATGCCTTATGGACCGAGACCTCATGAACAAGTTCGTCATTATGTTAGAGAAATTACTGACTTTCTTATGGAACAAGATACTAAACTTCTAATTGTAGCATGTAACTCTGCATCTGCCTCAGGGTTATCTGAGATAAGATCTGACTACGATATTCCAATAATTGATGTAATTAATCCTGGGGCTAGAGCGGCTATTTCTGCAACTAAGACTAAAAAAATAGGTGTTATTGGTACAGAAGGTACTATAAAGTCTAAAGCTTATGAAAAGGCTATTAAAAGAATTGACCCAGAAGTAGAAGTGTTAAGTCAACCTTGTCCTTTATTTGTATTGATTGTAGAAAATGATTTGATAGATTATCCAGAAACTAAGACTGTAGCGAGAGAATATTTACTACCTCTAAAAGAACAGGGCGTTGATACTCTAATCATGGGTTGTACACATTATCCTTTTATGGAAAATATAATTCAAGATGTAATGGGCAATGACGTGAAATTAATTAGTTCTGCTGGTGAAACAGCGAGACAAACTAAAGAACTATTAAAAGAGAGAAACTTGTTACGACAAGGTGATAATTCAAAGCACAGATTTTTTGTTAGTGCAGAATCGAAAAAGTTTATGCAAATTGGTCAAAAGCTTTTAGGTTTTAAACCAAATGCGTATCAGGTGGTGTTTTAATGGATGGCTTTTGGTCAAAAAAAATAGTTGGGTATTTTTCAAACATTGAAATTCAACTCTTCTGAAGAATCAAAATGAAACTTACAAAATATTAACACAGAAATATTGTATTCCTAGTAGAAGAGAGAAGCGAGCCAGCTTTACAAATTGTGATTGATGATATATATTCTGCTAGTAAAGGACAAATGTTATGGAATGTGTAACACTTTATTCAAAAATTTTGAATGAAGTGTTTTTTTTATCATTTTTTTAGTAGTAATTGTATAAATAATTTAGTAAGGGATATTTAAAATGAAAGGGGGAGGAGTTTTGTTGTCAAAATCTAAAATAGTTTTATTATTTACCTTAATACTTACATTTTCTCTCTTCACTACTGGGTGCTTTTTTTTAGACTTTATTTTTGGACCAGACCCTGATGAAGAGAAAGAGGTAGAAGAGGATGAGGGACAGGTTGAGGAGGAGCCATATGATGATGAGGATATGCGAGAGACGATGTTTTATATGTTAGATGATAATGACAATATCGTACCAATAGTTAGGCCGATAGAATGGACAGAGGGTATTGCAACTAAGACTTTAAGTAAAATGTCAAAGAGCCCACAGAATATTGATTTTTGGGAAGGTACAAACCTTTCACCACCATTACCTTCTGAAACTCAAGTAAAAGGGATGACTATTGATGATGGCTTAGCTAGAGTTAATTTTACAGAGGAACTATTAGATGTTCAAGGAGAAAAAGAAGATAAAGTATTAAGCTCAGTGATTTACACCTTAACAGAGTTTGATAGCGTAGATGAAGTTGAACTAATGGTGGGTGGAGAATTTATAGATACATTACCAGCTGGAGCTGATGTATCATCTTATTTAGTGCGGGATGGTTTAAATATAGAAGTGACTTCACAGGCTAGAGCAGCTGATTCTCAGGATGCTGTAACATTATACTTTATATCTAATGATAAAAAATATTTAGTTCCGGTTACAAGATATATCCCTGCTACTGATGAAATTGAAGGTAATGCTATATATGAGCTTATGGAAGGACCTTCATCTGAGAGTGGACTTGTATCCTATATTTCACCTGAATTGACTGTAAATAATGTGAGTATTGAAGGAAGTAAGATAATTATTGATGTATCGAACTTATCTGATGATCCAGAAAGTCAAGAAGAGGCTTTAAAACAACTATACTATACTCTTATAGAGCTAGATAAAGTAAATGAAGTAGAAATAACTGTTGATGGAGAAGAACCATCTATTGATGTTAATCTAAGTAGAATTAATTTTGCTACTTAATTTTTAAACTAATGTTGCAAGTGAAAATGAATTCTATTATAATTTAGCTGCTTAATTGTTTGTCCCCGGATAAAAGTCCGGGGTTTTTTAATTAAGTTCATCCAATTCATTGTAAAGGATTGTTGACACTCCCACACGCATGAATGCGTGTGGGATTTTCGGGTAGCTATGTGTCCTCAATTCATTTCTGCTTTAGACAGCTCCCAAGCAAAGGGTATGCCAGTACCATTCCCATACCAGTGCATATAGCAGTATAGGCTGATAGACTTTTGCTTACGCTACTCCATCTATCACAGGTGTATGGATGATGTTCATTCCTGCTACCCGATCTCGGTGGGTTTTAATACCTGTTAGTTTTGCTTTGTACTCAATAAATAATGCTAACCGGTAAAATGACCATGTATGTATTTTTACGGCTTGTTCTTGCCGTGTTTCGGATATTTGACAGTTCTTCTAAGCGAATGACCGAAACTTTGTTTTCTATTGCAAAATCAACCACTTCTAGTACTATTGGTTATGTGGTATACTCATTAATATTTGGAGCACAACAGTTATTTACAGTACCTGAATTTACTATGGAGATAAACTATATTCCATATTTAATATTAATAGCAGTATTTGCTGGACTAATCAAATCATGTTTAAAAGAGTATTTTAATGGTTGTCTTGAGTTTTTTGAGAATTCACGAGTTCCACCAGACAGGCCTTACTGCATTAATAGCAGGGCCTCAAGTTATTGGTACAGGGACAAACTATATTCAGAGCTTCATCTCGGATCAAATACCAATAAATAAATGTTATAATAATATTAAGTTACTCATGATACGTCATTTAAGCGTGTATGTGAACAATTCAATTCTTTAGATAGAGCCGATTAATGGTATCATAAAAGGAAGGTGTTTATAAGGACTTCTTTGCTTTGATAGGGACGTGAGCTACTATTAAAATTAGGAAACCACATATCTAGACATTATTTAAAAGTGGAAGATAAATTAATTGGACTTATAGGTAGTCTAGGGACCGGAAAGTCACTTTTGACTGAAGGTATGTTTAATGATATAACATTAAACAATGATGACTTGAAAGTAATATCAGCCCACTACCGATTTTAGAAGCTTACTATAATGGTTATTTTAAGCATAATATTTTTTAGAGTTTTATATTTTTTCTGAATTAGACTTGCCTGAATCAGAAAAAAATATAAACGCAAGTCTTTTGTCAGAGCTCTAGATCTAGAGGAAAACAAAATATTGATTGGTGATAAGTTTAATTTATACTGTACATGCTCACGTGTATATGTTAATAATACAAATGAAATCAAAAATTTTTAGTTGCATTCTGAAGTAAAACAAGATTCAATAACTAAAAGATATTTAATTATTGGGATTGTGGGGTATAATAGCGTTTGGGATGAACTACTAACTTTAAGGAGGAATTTTTTTATGAGAGAAAATCGTCGCTTTGATGAAATAAGGTTTATTAATATTGAAACTGATTTTGTAAAACATCCTGAGGGATCTGTTTTAATTTCTTTAGGAGATACAAAAGTTTTATGTAATGCAACAATTGAAAATAAGGTTCCGCCATTTTTAAAAGGTGAAGGTTCAGGTTGGGTAACAGCCGAATACTCTATGTTACCTCGTGCTACTGAATCAAGAAATATTAGAGAAGCTGCTAAAGGAAAACTTGGTGGAAGGACTCAAGAAATTCAAAGATTGATAGGACGTTCACTTAGATCAGTAGTTGATTTAGAAAAATTAGGAGAGCGTAGTATTTGGATTGACTGTGATGTAATTCAAGCTGATGGGGGTACTAGAACAGCTGCCATTACAGGTGGATTTGTTGCAATGATAATTGCTTTACATAAATTAGTAGAGAATAATGAATTAAAAGAGATTCCAGTTAGACACTATCTAGCAGCAATAAGTGTTGGGGTTGTTGATGGAAAAGTGGTTTTAGATCTAGAATCTAAAGAAGATTTTAATGCCGATACTGATATGAATATAGCTGGAACTAATCATGGTGAGTTTGTAGAAATACAGGGAACTGGTGAAAAGCACCCTTTTTCAAAAAAAGAATTCTATGAAATGCTTGACCTAGCGGCAAAAGGGTTGGCTGATTTAACTAAAGCGCAAAGTGAAGTACTATCAGATATTTTCCCAAGTACGAAAGGGATGAGTGATAATGAATAATATAGAATTAATTTTGGGTTCAAGAAATAAAGGGAAAGTTAGTGAGTTTAAATCCTTATTAGCTAACTTTCCAATTGAAGTTTATTCATTAGAGGATTATCCAGGAATAGGAGATATTGAAGAAACTGGTGTCACTTTTAAAGAAAATGCATTAATTAAAGCTCGAACAATTGCTAATAAAACTAATAAACTCACCATAGCTGATGATTCTGGTTTAGAAGTGGATGCTCTAAACTATGAACCAGGGGTATATTCAGCTAGATATTCAGGTGAAAATGCTAGTGATAAAGATAATATCAATAAACTTTTAGACAAGCTTAAAAACATACCTTATGAAAAACGAACAGCTAGATTTAAATGTGTTATGGCACTTTCTCATCCTCAAATTTCTAATCGTGTTGTAGAAGGGGCATGTGAAGGTTATATTTTAGATTATGAAAGAGGAAATAAAGGGTTTGGTTATGATCCAGTTTTTTATTATCCGAGATATGATAAAACTTTTTCAGAATTAAGTAAAGAAGAAAAAAGTAATATCAGTCATAGAGGTAAAGCTTTAGAGAAATTATTACCTAAGCTAAGAGATATTATCTGTAAATTGGAGGGTTAACAATGAACGATAATATCAAGATTTGTGTTATTAGTGATACACATGGAAATGTCTCTAATGCTATAAACTTTATTAATAATCATGGTCCCTTTGATATACTATTGCATGCTGGGGATCATTTGTCTGATTTATACAAGATTAAAAAAGAAATTAAGCACGATATTGATGGATATTATGGAGTAGTAGGAAATTGTGATGATTTTTTTTCACCAGATGTGTTGACAATAACTGAATTAGATATTAAAATAATATTGTTGCATGGCGATGACGTAGGAGTTAAAAAAAACTTACTACAATTAAATTATTTAGCCGAAGAAAAAGGTGCAGATTTAGTTGTTTTTGGTCATACTCATATTGCAACAAACGTTACGAATGAAGGTGTGTTATTCTTTAATCCGGGAAGTGCCAGCCTCCCAAGGGATGGGGGAGAACCTAGTTTCGGTGTTATAAAACTTAGAAAGGGTGAAGCACCGATAGCTAAAATCATTCGTGGATGTTACGGGGCGTAGCGCAGTTTGGCAGCGCACTTGGTTTGGGACCAAGGAGTCGCAGGTTCAAATCCTGCCGCCCCGACCATAATATGCGGGTGTAGCTCAGTGGTAGAGCCCTGGCCTTCCAAGCCAGT